>DBFWXD010000099.1:0-2806 GCA_048215895.1 Eubacteriales bacterium | reverse complement strand
GGATTTATCGCTAACACCTTCCGGCGTTTCTGGCCATTTTCCTTCTCGATACAGTTCTACACATTTCCTTTTGTACTCATATGTGTACCGCATAATAATACCCCCTCTACTGGGTGTCCAGTAAAGGGGGTACATATCATTTTCCCTGCTTTTCTTGTGAAAATTGTAGGGAAATTCCCTGTGCCGCAGACATCTTAATGGGTTTTTACAATTGACGGCCATTGGGAAATCTGCTAGAATTGAAAAGGTTTCCAGTTAGATTTTGCAAGATTTCCTTCATGGACTTGCTTTGATTTTAGGAGGCATCCCAATGGCTGAATATACCAAATCCCAGCTGACTCAGATGATCATTGGAAAGCTCCAGCGCAACTTTGGCCGTACCGTGGACGACGCCACTCCCACCCATATGTTCAAGGCCTGCGCCCTGGTGCTCCGGGACATCATGTCTCAGCGTCAGATCGAGACCAGCAACCGCGTCTGGGAGGAGCAGCAGCGTCAGGTCCACTACCTGTCCCTGGAGTTCCTCATGGGCCGTTCTCTGGAGAAGAACGCCTTCAATCTGGGTCTTCTGGGCACATTGCAGGACGCTCTGGAGGGCCTTGGCTTCTCCGCGTCCGATCTGTTTGAGCTGGAGCCCGATGCGGGCCTGGGCAACGGCGGTCTGGGCCGTCTGGCCGCCTGCTATCTGGACTCCATGACCACTCTGGAGATCCCCGCCACCGGCTATTCCATCTGCTATGAGCTGGGTATCTTCAAGCAGAAGATCATTGACGGCAAGCAGGTAGAGCTGGCCGACAACTGGCTGGGCCTGGGCGACGCCTGGCTCATCCCAAAGCTGGACGAGACCGAGGAGGTTCGGTTCGGCGGCAAGATCGAGGACCGCTGGGATGAGAACGGCATCAACCACCCCGAGCATGTGGGCTACACCACTGTTCTGGCCATCCCCCGGGACATGGAGATTGCCGGTTATAAGACCAAGCACACCAACACCCTGCGTCTGTGGGACGCCAAGAGCCCCGTGCCCGTGGACATGTCCCTCTACTCCCGCGGTGAATACCTGAAGGCGGTGGAGCAGCAGGCCATGGCCGAGGTCATCGCCAAGGTCCTCTACCCCGACGACAACCACTACGAGGGTAAGTCCCTGCGTCTCAAGCAGCAGTACTTCTTCGTCTCCGCCACCGTACAGTCCATCGTGCGCAAGCACCGGGCCCAGTACGGCACCCTCCGGAACTTCCACGAGAAGCACGTCATCCAGATCAACGACACCCACCCCACTCTGGTCATCCCCGAGCTCATGCGGATTCTGCTGGACGTGGAGGGGTACAGCTGGGACGACGCCTGGAACATCGTCACCCACACCGTCTGCTACACCAACCACACCGTCCTGGCCGAGGCCCTGGAGCGCTGGCCCCAGACCCTCATCGAGACCCTCCTGCCCCGCATCTGGCAGATCCTCAAGGAGATCGCCCGCCGCTATCAGGAGGAGCTTCAGTACCGCTACGGCAACGACATGGGCAAGATCGCCCATATGGCTATCATCTGGGGCGGCGAGGTCCGCATGGCCAACCTGTGCGTCTGCGCCTGCCAGGCCATCAACGGCGTGTCCGCCCTCCACTCGGAGATCCTTAAGCGGGAAGTGTTCTGTGACGCCTATCAGGCCCAGCCCGATAAGTTCAAGAACGTGACCAACGGCATCGACCACCGCCGCTGGCTGTCTCAGATCAACCCCAAGCTGGACGCCCTCATCCGGGACTGCACCGGCAAGGACAAGTACCTCCTCCACCCCGAGGCTCTGCGGGATCTGGAGAAGTACCAGAACGACAAGACCGTGCTGAAGCAGCTGGAGGCCATCAAGCAGGAGAACAAGCGCCGCTTTGCCAGCTACCTGGCCCGGGAGTCCGGCGTCATCCTCAATACCGACGCCATCTTCGACGTTCAGGTCAAGCGTCTGCACGAGTATAAGCGCCAGCTGTTGAACGTGCTGCACATCGTCCACCTCTACAACCAGCTGCGGGACAATCCCAACATGGACTTTGCTCCCCAGACCTTCCTCTTCGGCGCCAAGGCCGCGCCCGGCTACCATGTGGCCAAGGAGATCATCCACCTCATCAACTCCCTGGCCGACCAGATTGCCAAGGACCCCATCTGCAAGGATAAGCTCCAGGTGGTCTTCCTGGAGAACTACCGGGTCTCCCTGGCCGAGAAGCTCATGCCTGCCAGCGAGCTCTCCGAGCAGATCTCCACCGCCGGCAAGGAGGCCAGCGGTACCGGCAACATGAAGTTCATGATGAACGGCGCTCTGACCATCGGCACCCTGGACGGCGCCAATGTGGAGATGCACCAGCAGCTGGGCGATGAGAACATCTTCCTCTTCGGCCTCACCGCCGAGCAGGTGAACGACTGCAAGCGCCAGGGCTACCGCCCCCTGGAGATCTACCAGCGCAACCCCGCCCTGAAGCGGGTCATCGACCAGATCTCCGCCGGCTTCTCCGATGGCGTGTCTTACAGTACTCTGACCAACCGTCTGCTCTTCGGTGCCGGCGGCAGCATGGCCGACGAGTATATGCTCCTGGCCGATTTCGACAGCTACTGTGCCGCCCACAAGCGCTCTCTGGAGGCCTATGCTGACCGTCAGCGCTGGGATCAGATGTCCCTCATCAACATTGCCCGGTCCGGCATCTTTGCCGCCGACCGTTCCATCCGGGACTATGCCAACGACATCTGGCACGTTCCCACCCGTAAATAAGTTAAAACACAGCAAGAGGCCCGGAACAAAATGTTCCGGGCCTCTTGCTGTTTAAATATA
>DBFWXD010000098.1:0-1555 GCA_048215895.1 Eubacteriales bacterium | reverse complement strand
GGGCAGATCATGACCAGCAAATCCCCGGTCCGGTCCTGCGAGGATATAGATGAAACCGCCCTGTCATACGCGGAAATCAAGGCGCTCTGCACCGGCAATCCCCACATCAAGGAGAAGATGGACCTGGACATTGATGTGCAGCGTCTCCGGCTCCTGAAAGCCAACCACCTCAGCCAGCGGTACGCTCTGGAGGATCAGATCATTAAGACGCTGCCTCAGCAGATTGCCAAGTATGAGCAGTCTATTGAGGGCTATCTTTCCGATATGGACCGGCTGAAGGAGAACACCCACCCCAATGAGGACGGCTTCTCCCCCATGGAGGTGGAGGGGACCGTCTACACCGACAAAAAAGCCGCAGGCAGCGCCATCCTCGCCGCCTGCAAAGCCATGACCAGCCCCGAACCTGTCCCCCTGGGCCAGTACCGGGGCTTTTCTATGGACCTGTCCTTTGCAAGCCTGACCAGGGAGTTCAAGGTCACGCTGAAAGGGGCGCTGTACTACACCACGAACCTCGGCACAGATGTTTTTGGCAACATTCTCCGCCTGGACAATCTGCTGGAAAGCATGGAGGAGCGGATAAACACCTGCCGGGAACAGTTGGAAAATACCAGGATGCAGCTCGAAAACGCCAAACTGGAGGTGGATAAGCCCTTTCCCCAGGAGGACGAGCTGAAAAGAAAGTCCGCCCGCCTGGATGAATTGAACATCCTGCTGAACATGGACAAGCGGGAGAGCGAGATCGTGGATGGAGATGTAGGGGATGAAGTCACCGCCCCCGCCCGCGGCAGTCCCGACCGGGAACGCTGAAAGGGAGAGAAATGCCTGAACCCAAAGACATGGTACGGGAGCAAGCCGCAGACTTGCCCCCGTACATAATTTGTTGTATCATTTCCGCGGATGGGCGTCTCACGCCTATCTGCATACAGTATCACAATTCATGATAGAATGGAGTGGAACACTATGGCGACCTATCTCACAGGCGACACGCATGGGAATTTTCTCCGCGTGGACGCCTTTTGCCGCACAATGGAAACAACCAAATCCGATACTATGGTCATCCTCGGTGACGCAGGTTTCAATTATTCCCTAAATGACCGCGACACCCGTGCAAAAGAATATGCCAGCGCCATTCCGGTCAAATTCTTCTGCATCCACGGCAATCATGAGGCCAGGCCCCAGCGCATCCCATCCTATATTGAAGGGGAATACTGTGGAGGGAAAATTCTCTATGAGGAAGCATTTCCGGACATCCTCTTTGCCGTTGACGGTGAGGTTTACAATTTCAACGGGTACAGGTGTATCGTGATCGGGGGCGCGTACAGTGTGGATAAGCACTACCGGCTGGCGCACGGGTGGCATTGGTGGCCGGATGAACAGCCGGACGAAACGGTCAAAGCCGCGGTTGAAGCGCGGCTTGCCGCCTTACACTGGAACATCGACATTGTTTTGAGCCACACCTGCCCCCGCAAATATGAGCCGACCGAAGTATTTCTCTCCGGTCTTGACCAAAGCTCCGTAGACAAGAGTACCGAGGACTGGCTGGACAGCATAGAGG
>DBFWXD010000097.1:0-2021 GCA_048215895.1 Eubacteriales bacterium | reverse complement strand
CCACCAAGGTGGAGTCCTTTACCCACGGCAGAATCTATGACGTGATCGTGTCCAAGCGTTTCCTGGGCCCTGGGGACCGGGTGCTGGTCATCGACGATTTCCTGGCCAACGGAGCCGCCCTGGAGGGACTGTTTGACCTCATCCATCAGTCGGGCGCGGAGCTTGTTGGCGCCGGCATTGTGGTGGAGAAGGCCTTCCAGCCCGGAGGCGCTCGCCTGCGGGAGAAAGGAATCCGCATTGAGTCCCTGGCCAGAGTCAAGTCCATGTCGGAAGAGACCGGTGTGGAATTTGTGGACTAAGTCCCAGGCTGTTGAGAAAAGAAAATCCAAATGAAAATGCCCGGTGAACGCGATGGCGTTCACCGGGCACTTGTTTTGCAACAGGATCAGCCCTGCTGGCTGGAAGCAGCGGAGCTGGAGGCAGAGCCGGAGGCCGCAGTGGAGCTGTCACCGGTCTCCTCCTCCTTGGCGGCCAGAGCCGCGCTCACTTCCTCCTGCACGGCAGCCTGGAGGGAGACGACCTTTTCCCGGTAGCTGGCGGGATCAATCTGGTCGTAGGCATCCGTGGTCTCCAGACCATACTCCTCAATCCAGCCGTCAGCCTTCGTCTGCATGAGCTGGGCCACCAGCTGATTGCGGTAGTCGGCAGGGTCCAGGGGGAGGCGGAGGATGATGTGATAGCCGGTGGTCTCGCTGTACACCACGTCACTGATCTCCCCGTCCTTCAAAGCCAGAGCAGCCTCTTCAAACTCGGGGACCATCTGGCCCTTCTGGGCGGTGTAGCCGTCGGGATAGGTGGCCAGGCCGGGGTCCTCGCTGTACTCGTTCATCAGCTCGTCGAACAGGGCCACAGGGTCCTCTGCCGCACGCAGCTGGGCGAGCAGATCCTCTGCGGTAGCCTTCTTCTCGGCAATGGTGGCCTCATCCAGAGGCTCACGGGTCTCGGTGTCCACCGTGGCCAGGAGGATGTGCTTGGCGCGATAGATGCCCAGCTCATCCTGGGCATAGGCCAGGACCTCCGCATCGGTGGGATAGTCCTCGCTGCCCTCGCCGAAATAGAGGTTCTGAAGCTGCAGGTGCAGGTCCGCCCGGGTGCTCAGCAGAGAGAGCAGGTCCCAGGTGATCATCTGATACCAGAAGGAGTGCTCGGCCAGCTCCTCAGTGCCCAGGGTCTCCAGGGCCTGCTTGTGCTGGCTGTCCAGCTGGTCCAGAGTATCCTGGGTGACGGAGAGACCCTCCTGCTGGGCCAGAGTGGGGAGGAGGGCGTAGAGGGCCGCGGCCTCCAGCGCGCTCTTCTTCATCTGGTCGGCCAGGGTCATGCCGTTGCCCAGATCGTCGGTCCAGGGAAGCTCGGTCATGTAACTGCCGTACTGGGACAGGGTCAGCTCGGTGCCGTAGTTGATCCAGTAGAGCAGCTCCGCGGCGGTGATATCCGCCTCGCCCACCCGGGCGACGACCGTGTCGCCCGGCAGGCCGGAGGTGGCCAGATAGGGGTCAGTCACGCCGGTGAGATCCATGGGCTGGACCTGAGAAGCGCTGGAGCTGGAGGCGCTGGAGGAGCTGCTGGAGGAGGAGCTGGAAGAGGAGCTGTTTCCGCCGCCGCAGCCGGTAAATGCGGACAGGCCCATAACCAGGGCGAGAGCCGCTGCCAGAACACGTTTGATCGATTTCATGAATACAGGTTCCTTTCTCGGATGGAAAATAGAGCTCGTAAGCCTCATGATAGCACAAACCGGGCCCACGGGCAATATAAAGCGCTACATTTCTCCCAGCGCCTTGGCATAGGCCTCCACCAGGCCGCTGGCGGCCCGGAGGGGATTTTCTTCCTTGCCCAGGGTGAGGGAGAAGCGGGGGGTGTCCCCGGGGATGAGCAGAAGCTTTTTCTGGTATTTTTCCAGGGCGCACAGCTGGGAGAAGGGCTCCAGCTGGAATTCCTCCAGGGTAAACACCAGCTTGCCGCCTTTCTGGGCGATGTCTTTAATGCGGCACAGGGCGGCGGTGGAGCGCAGCAGAGCCACGGAG
>DBFWXD010000096.1:0-3215 GCA_048215895.1 Eubacteriales bacterium | reverse complement strand
CTATGGCATCCTGCATCCGGTGATCCTCTTGCCCAAAAAACTTGATCGGAATGACCAGGTTGCATTGAAGTATGTGCTGACCCATGAATATGTCCACATTCGGCGCTTTGACGCAATCACAAAAATTCTCTTTGCTGCTGTGCTCTGCATCCATTGGTTTAATCCGTTTGTTTGGGTCATGTATGTTCTCGCCAACCGGGATATGGAGTTGTCGTGTGATGCCTGGGTTATCCGTATGATGGGCGCAAAAAATCGCTCCTCTTATGCGTTGATGTTAATTAAAATGGAGGAACGGAGAAATGGTATGTCCGCTTTATGTAGCCATTTTGGGAAAAATGCAATCACAGAAAGGATTGAAGCAATTATGAAATTCAAAAAGACGTCTATTTTAGCCTGTGCCTTTGCGTTGGTTTTGGTAGTCGGTGCAACAACTGCCTTTGCAACATCTACGGGTGCTTGGCAAGAGTTCGATCTGGAAGATCTTAACCTCACAGAAGGGCATAGCGGGACAGAAACTGATAATATGAAGATTGTTGATTCTGAGGACATCCCTGACCAAGTTAAAGATCTGGATCAGTTCGATCTTACGGAAGGACAAGTGGGAACGCAATCTAACGGCATGAAGATGATTGATCCATCTGATACTCGCGGCCAGATTTTGGATACTGATGACTTAAACCTGGTAGAAGGCAATGTGGGGACTGAAACCAGCAGTATGAAAATGTTTGAATATACCCCAGAAGAGTGGAACGACATTCAGCAGAAAATTGATAACGGTGAGCTCGTTTGGCAGTACTAATTTCTGGCTTCGCTGAGTACCGCATGGAGAATAATAACCCGATAAATAGTATTGTGCAATAGTATAGGGGCAACAGCAATTTTTGCTGTTGCCCCTTGTCTGCTCACCAGCAAAGGCAGATGCGGCTGTCAGCGGCGGGCGTAGCCCGTTTATCTTGACCGTTAACTGGCTTGGCTGGATTTGCTATTTTACCACCGGTTATGAATTTTTCTATGGCGTATCTTTTCTGCGGAATAGCGGAGGCGTCTGTCTTTATCTCGTAGTGCTTCTCTATGCAACATGAACATGTCTGGAGGTGAATTTTCCTGAAACAAAGTTCCAGGGCCGGGGACATTGTCCTGGCCCTGTTTTTCTACGTTCCGGTGGTCTGGGGTGCATTGCTCATTGCTCAATCCTTGGGACATGGATTGCCGGAACTTCTTACCAACCTGACAGCGGCGCTTCAGCACCCGCTGGATATCCATTGGACAGACAAAAGCATGCTGTCCATCCTGATCTGCACCGGCCTCTATATCATGGGCCTATGCGTCTACGCCTCGGAACAGCGGCGCACGCGGGACGGCGAGGAGCACGGCTCCGCCGCCTGGGGCTCTCCCCGGCAGGTCAACGCCATGTTCCGCCAAAAAGAGAACAAGATCCTGACCCGCCATGTCCGCCTGGGCCTGGACACCCACAAGCACCGCCGCTCCCTCAACGTCCTGGTTATTGGCGGCAGCGGCGCGGCTAAGACCCGCAGCTATGTCAAGCCAAACATTCTGGAGGCCAACACCAATTATGTCATTACCGACCCGAAAATGGAGGTGCTCACAGCCACCGGAGGGTGGCTGAAAAGCAAAGGGTATGACATCCGGGTGCTCAACCTGGTCAACCTGGAGGAGTCGGACGGGTATAACCCATTCCGCTATCTGAGAGATGAAAAAGATGTCCTCAAGCTGGTTAATAATCTCATCCAGGCTACCACACCAAAGGGCAGCCATGAATCTGATCCGTTTTGGACCAAGGCGGAGACGGCGCTCCTCCAGGCCATCATCCTCATGCTGTTCCAGGAGGCCCCGGAGTATGAGCAAAACTTCTCCATGGTCATGCGGGTGCTGGAATACGCGGAGGTTCGAGAGGAGGATGACGAGTATCTCTCCCCCTTGGATTTACTGTTTCAGGCCATGGAACGGGAGAACCCGGAGAGCGTGGCTCTGCGGCAGTACAAAGTATTCAAGCAGAGCGCGGGCAAGACAGCCAAGAGTATTTTGGTCTCCGCCGCGGTTCGTCTGGCCCCCTTTAACCTACCCCAGATCCGGGCCATCACAGACCACGACGATATGGACCTCTATACCCTGGGAGAAAAGAAATGCGCTCTCTACGCCGTGATCCCGGACAATGACAACACCTTCAATTTCTTGGTGTCCCTGCTCTATTCCCAGGCGTTTCAGACGCTTTATTACAGCGCGGACCAGATCCATCATGGGGCGCTTCCCCAGCATGTCCACTTTGTATTGGATGAGTTCGCGGCTATGCCGCTGCCAGGGTACACTCGTGAATTGGCCACCATGCGTTCCCGCAACATTTCCTCCAGCACCATCATTCAGAACATGGCCCAGATCAAGGAGCTGTACAAGGACTCCTGGGAGACCATCCCCGGCAACTCGGACACCATCCTCTATCTGGGCGGCAACGAGCAGAGCACCCATAAGTATATCTCTGAAGCCCTGGGCAAGGCCACCATTGATACAAAGACCCATGGGCAGACCAAGGGCAAATCAGGCTCCTACTCCACCAATTTCCAGATGAGCGGACGGGAGCTGCTTACCCCCGATGAGGTTCGTGCGTTGGATAATCGCTATTGCATCTTGTTTATCCGGGGAGCAAAACCCGTCATGGACCTAAAGTATGAACTGACCGAGCACCCCGCTATCCGCTACACCGTGGACGGAGGTGGAGCGCCGTATATTCACCATGGACACAACACCGCACCGGCCATTCCAGGCATACCGTTCTTCCAGGTGATTTCTGCCGATGAAACCAACAAAGAAAAGGAGACTGCAGCATGAAACATGATCTGACCACCCGTAAGTATGAGCGCCGCGCACGGAAACTGTACGCCCTGTTTTCCTGCCTCGTTCTGGCGCTGACCGTTATGGTTGTCCCGGCCTTTGCCGCAGACGATCCGCTGACGGTCGTCAACAACCTTTCCGAGTTCATCTTCTCCCTGATTCGAGCCATCGGCCTGATCCTGCTGGGCTTCGGTGTCCTCCAGCTGGGCCTGTCCCTCAAGAGCCACGACCCCTCTCAGCGGGCCAACGGCATGCTCACCATCGCTGGCGGTATTGTGATCACCTTTACCAAGGAGATCCTCACTCTCATTACCGGATAAAATTATAAATTTAAGTAAAAATGCTGTGGATATCAGCATCCACAGCAT
>DBFWXD010000095.1:0-2655 GCA_048215895.1 Eubacteriales bacterium | reverse complement strand
CAGCAGCATAGGCGCGATGATGATGATGGCGGGCACGGTATCCAGAAAACAGCCCACGATCAGCAGAAACACATTGATGACCAGCAACAACACTACAGGGCTGTCGGACAGATTGGCCATGAAGTTGGTGATCATCTGGGGGACCTGTTCGAAGGTCATGAAGGTGGAGAACACTGTGGAGGTGCCCAGCAGGAAGGAAGTAACGCCGTTGAGGACAGCGGCGGACACAAAAGTTTTATACAGGTCCTTCCAAGTCATGTCGTGGTACACGAACAGGGACACGATGATGGAGTACACAACGGAGACAGCGGCGGCCTCAGTGGGAGTGAAGAAGCCAGAGTAGATGCCACCTAGGATAATAAAGGGAGAGAGCAGAGCCCAGAACCCGTCCTTGGTGGCCTTGCCTACCCGGTGTAGCCGTTCTTTCCAGAACTGGATCATGGGAGTCCTTTCTCCGCCGGGCCCAAGCTCGGGTTTGTGGACCTCGGTGCCAGTGCGCTTGCAGATGATGATGTTTACCATCAAAAATACCAGGCCGATCATAACGCCGGGGATGATACCGGCCTTGAAGAGATCAGGCACGGAGGTTTTGGTTGAAGCTCCGTAGAGCACAAAGGACAGGGAGGGCGGAATGATGGGCCCCACGATACCGCCGAAGCAGACCAGAGTGGCGGCGTAGGAGGAATCATAACCCTTGCGCTTCATTTCGGGGATCATCATGCCGCCGATGGCAGAGGTGGTGGCCATGCCGGAGCCGGTAAGGGCGCCGAAGAACATGCAGGCCAGCATGGAAACGCACCCCAGGGCGCCGGTCACAAAATCGATCAGCGCAGAGGCAAAGTCCACGATCCGCCGGGCGATGCCGCCAGTGGACATGATGGTGCCGGCCAGCATGAAATAGGGGATGGCCATGACCGTAAACGAGAAAATACCTGAATAGCAGTATTGTGCGTTGACCACCATGTTCAGATCCGAGAAGAAAAACATGGAGATCATGGTTGCGCCGCCAATGGCGAACCCCACAGGCACGCCGATCGCCAGCAGGACAAACAGCAAAATCAACAGGACAATGACTGCATCCATGCTTAATCCCCCCCTTCCCGGGCCTTGGTGTCAGCGGGTAATTCGCCATTGATGAGGGTGAGGGCAGAGCGTTTGATGCTCACCAGTGTGCGGAGAATCATCAGTCCGCAGCCCAGCACCACCGCCAAGTAGCCCCAGGAGGTGCTGATCTTGATGCCAGCATAGGGCACATTGCCCTGAGCGACCACCAGTTCCACGCCATAGTAGAAGATGACGGCGCAGATGATAATCACGACGATATCGGAAATGATGTTGACGATCTGGGCCAAGCGGAAAGGCAGCCGATCCGTGAGCATAGTGATTTTAATATGCTCGCCTTCCCGCTGACCTAGACTGATGCCCATCCAGGAGATCCATACGAACAGGAATTTCCCCAGCTCTTCCGACCAGGACAGAGAATTGCCGGCCTTCCGCATGATGACCTGGACGAAAATGATGATGACCATCAAGGCAAACATGGAGACGATGATGACTTCTTCAATGTGATTTAGGATTGAAAAAATCTGTTTTTTTGCTGAATTCATAGACAAATTAGATGTATCACTGAAATACACCTTTTCCCCCTCTCTCTACAGCATATTATAGGTTCCCAACCAGGCCGTACCGATGGCTTAGGCGGGCCTATATATAGTTTCCTCTAGGGTCAGCTCTGGGGAACGGTGGCTAGCCAGCGGTTCATCAGATCGTCGCCGATCTGCGCACGCAGATCGTCATACACAGGCTGCACGGCCTCCTTGAAAGCAGCGACCTCTTCAGCGGTGAGCTCCTCCACAGTGGCGCCTTCCTCCTTGAAGCGCTCAATATACTCCATTTCGTTGGCGCGCTCCTCCTCGCGCTGCTGCTCGCAGGCCAAGGCCACGCCCTCCTCGATCAGCGCCCGGTCCTCAGGATCCAGGGACTCGATCCATTCCAGGGAGCACACAATGGGGAAGGGGGAGCTTGCGTGGTTGGTAATGGTGATGTAGGGCGCGATCTCATGGATGTTGAAGTCATTGAACACACCCAAGGAGTGGTCAAGTGCCTCGATGGTGCCTGTGGAGAGGGAGGTCAGCACTTCGTTCCAGGACATGGGGGTAGGACTACCGCCCATAGCGTCCCAGGTCTTGATGTCCAGATCGTTCTGCGCCACGCGGATCTTCTGGCCATGCAGATCCTCGGAATTGTGGTAGGTACTGGTGCGGCTGATCACCTGACGCATTCCATTATAGAACATGCCAACGCAGTAATAGCCGGAGGGTGCCAAGGTCTCGTTAAACAGCTCCAGACCGCCATTTTCAAAGGTGCCCTGCACCCAGTCCTCATAGGTGGGGTACAGGTAGGGTAGGTCTACCGCGCTAGTCGCGGGTCCGGACACGGAACTTACCACGGAGGATAGGTCGAACTCCATGGTGAGAGTGCCCAGCTTTACACCGGCCACCATGTCGGGGGAGTCGCCCAACTGGCCATTGGGGTAAACCTCCACTTTGAAACGGCCGGGCGCCTGCTCTTCCAGCCACTCGCCTAACCAAACGCTCCACTTGTGAGTGGAACGCGTATCAGAGTCGGTATGGCCAATTTTGATCACAATGGGTT
>DBFWXD010000094.1:0-5312 GCA_048215895.1 Eubacteriales bacterium | reverse complement strand
CTGGGCCTTGGTGGTGGACTTGATGTTCCAGATAATGAGCTTTTTCCCCAGCGCCTGGGAGATGGCCTCGGCCAGCATGGTCTTGCCGGTGCCCGGCTCGCCCTTAATCAAAAGGGGCTTTTGCAGCACCATGGCGATGTTAGCCGCCCGCAGCAGCTCCTCCGAGGCTACGTAGTTCTGACTTCCGCGAAATTCTTCCATAAAATATCCCTCACAGTTCCGCTTGTGAGGCTATGATGGGTCATAAATGCAAAAAACCTCACATAGATCCAGTTTAAGTTTATAGTTGAATCATATCGAATCGGCCCTCTGGAATCCAATATAATTTTGGACTCGATCCATGAACAAAATATATCATTTTAACGAAATCTGAACGAAAAGACGTTTAATTTAATGTTGGTGTGAGCCGGGAGTCGGCGAACGTGCTAAAAAAACGAAAGTAATTTTAGATATTGTGACGAGAAAATTAAGTCTTTATGCCTTTGATGAAAAAAATTGATGGATCTATGCAGTTTTGATAATGGACCTTCCGGCTAAAACGAATATAAAATAAGGGCAACGACAACAGGATATTGTTTATATTGTCAACACAGGAACCGTTCCGTTGAAATTTTATGAAGTAAGGAGATTGAGAAGAAAGAGGAGAAATGATATGACGCGGCAGCTTCATTTGCCTATCTGACGATTCCGGGTACGGCCCCGGTTCGTCGGATTGAACCTGCCAAGGCCCGCTTTACTGCCAAAAACTTGTAAGCCAATACCTATTTAGAAATGAGGTAGTATGTAATGGTTGATATCAATACCAAGATGATCACCCTGATTGGTACCCCCCTCAGCCAGTCCTTCGCCGCCCGGATGCAGAATGCGGGCTACGCGGCCGCGGGGCTGAATATGCTGTATTTTTATACCGAGGCGGACAACGAGCACCTGGGGGATATCGTAAATGGAATTCGGTATATGAATTTTGCCGGCTTTGCAGTGACCAAGCCCAACAAGGTGAAGGTTCTGCAGTATCTGGATGAGCTGGACCCCCTGTGTGCCAAGATGGGCGCCAGCAACACCGTGGTGAAGACGCCCGAGGGCAAGCTGGTGGGCTACAACACCGACGGCATTGGCTTTTACACCTCCCTCACCGAAGAGGGCGGCGTGAAGGTGGACCAGTCCGTGTTCTTCTGCTTCGGCGGCGGCGGCGCGGGCCGTGCCATCTGCTCGGTCCTGGCCTATAAGGGCGCCCGGAAGATCTACATCACCGACGCCTATGAGCCTTGCGCCAAGTCTCTGGCCGAGGACATCAACACCAACTTTGCCCCTGTGGCAGAGTACGTGCCCTATGGAGATTATTCCAAGCTGGCGGCCTGCAACGTGGTGATCAACGCCAGCGGCGTTGGCATGGGCAAGAGCATCGGCCAGTCGCCGCTGCCCAAGGAGTACATCCAGTCCAGCCAGTTTTATTTTGACGCCTGTTATAATCCTGACAAGACCCAATTCCTTCTGGACGCGGAAGAGAAGGGCTGCCGGATTCTGAACGGGCTGGGAATGTCCCTTTACCAGGGCGTAGCTCAGGTAGAGCTGTGGAGCGGCAAGAAGGCCCCGGTGGAGGCCATGCGCCGGGAGCTGCTCAACATCCTCGAGGAGCAAAAGTAAGCCCTGAAACAGGAAACAGAGGAGGCATATTATGAAAGTAGTCAAATGGTTGGATGATCACTTTGAAGAAATCTTCCTGGTGATTTTCCTGGTCCTCATCTCAGTTGTCAGCTTGCTGCAGGTCATCTTCAAAAAGATGCCCTTCCTGTCTTCGCTGACCTGGTCAGACGAGTTCTGCCGCTATATGTGGATTTGGACCGTGTTCATGTCCCTGCCCTACACCATCCGCAAGGGCAGTATGCTCCGGGTGAGCGTGCTGCTGGACACCATGCCCCAGAAGGTGCGTAAGGTCATCAACATCATCGTTGACCTCATCACCACTGCTTGTATGGGTCTGCTGGCCTATCACTCCGTCAAGGTTGTGACCGACATTTACATCAGCGGCGAGACTTCCACCGCTATGGTGTGGCCCATGTGGATTGTTTACAGCGTTATGCTCATCGGGTTCGCCCTGGGCGCCCTGCGCGGACTGCAGCAGGCCATTATCCATATCATGCACTTTAACGAGAGAGAGCTCTCTACCATTGAGCAGACCATGGCTGAGGCTGCAGAAGAGGCGGCCATGGCGAAAGGCGAAGAAGGAGGGACGAAGTAATGGCAGCGTTACTGGTATTTATCGTATTCCTGGTGGCCATTGCCATCTCCATTCCTATTGGTGTCAGTATGATCGTAGGCTCCCTGGCTCCCATCTTCCTGATGGACAAGGGCGGCTCCATTGCACAGCTGTTGAACAACACCTTCTCTGGTGCTAACTCCACCCCCATCCTGGCGGTGCCCCTGTTCATCCTGGGCGGCGTCATCATGGCTGAGGGCGGCATCTCCAAGAAGCTGTTCAACTTCTTCTCCTACTTTGTAGGCAACATCCCCGGCGGTATCCCCTGCGCGGTCATTCTGACCTGCCTGTTCTACGGCGCCATCTCCGGCTCTGGTCCTGCTACCACCGCCGCAGTCGGCTCCATGTGTATCCCCTTCCTGGTCGGCCTGGGCTATGACCGCCAGTGGAGCGCCGGTCTGGTAGCCGTGGCCGGCGGCCTGGGCGTTATCATCCCGCCCTCCATCCCCTTCGTGCTTTATTCTCTGGCCACCGGCGTTTCCACCGGTAACCTGTTCCTGGCCGGTATTATCCCCGGCATCCTCATCGGCCTGTTCATGATGGTTTACGCCGTGTTCTACTGCGTGCGCAAGGGCGAAGACAAGCAGCTGATCCGGGCCAAGATGGATGAGCTGCGCGGCCAGGGCCTGGGCCACCTGTTCCTGGACAGCCTGCCCGCTCTGCTGTGCCCCATCATCATCCTGGGCGGCATTTACACCGGTTGGTTCACCCCCACTGAGGCGGCTTGTATCTCCGTGTTCTACGCCATCCTGGTGTCCCTGTTTGTGTATAAGTCCATCAAGATCAAGGACCTGATCCCCTTCCTGTGCAGCTCCGTCAAGACCTATGGCGGCCTGGCCTTCGTGCTGGCTTTCGCCACCGCCTTCGGCCGCGTGCTGTCTCTGACCCGTGCCACCAAGATCGTGGAGGATTTCATTGTTGGCAACTTCAGCTCCGCCTTCGCGGTTATGACCGTCCTGGTTATCATCTTCCTGATTCTGGGCATGGTCATGGATACCGGCCCCGCTATCATCATCCTGGCTCCCGTGCTGCTGCCCGCCGTGCAGGCTCTGGGCGTGGACGAGGTCCACTTCGGCGTGGTTCTGGTGTGCTGCCTGTCCATCGGTCTGGCGACTCCTCCCTTCGGCCTGGATCTGTTCGTGGCCGGCAACCTGGCGGAAGAGCCTCCCATGTCCGTGGCCAAGAAGGCTGTGCCCTTCATCATCGCCTTCCTGATTGCCCTGTTCCTGATTACCTATGTTGCTCCGATCAGCACCTTCCTGGTTGACCTGTTTGGTGTAGGCTGAGCGGTGTAAGCCATCAGAAAAGTTGGTTATCTCCGCTTCTTCGCTTGACATTCAAGGTTGAAGTGGGTAACATAAATTATTAAGGAGGACTTAATATGAAAAAGATTACTGCCCTGGTCCTGGCTGCGGCCATGACACTTGCACTTGCTGCCTGCGGCGGCGGCAACAGCTCTTCTGCTGGTACTTCCAGCGGTGCTGCCAGCAGCGGCGCTGCCACCAGCGGTTCTTCCACTGCCGGCGATTACTCCAGCCTGGAGCCCGTCGTGCTCACCGGTGCTGACTCCACTGGTAAGGGCGCTGCCGGTCAGCTCTTTGGCGAGATGGTTGCTGCCAAGGTGGACGAGATCACCGGCGGCCAGCTGACCATCGACTACTACCCCAACGGCGAGCTGGGCGCTGACGCCGACCTGCTGCGTCAGCTGCAGGCCAACGACATCCAGCTGTTCGTGGGCCAGACCGCCCCTGTGGTGTCTTTCGTTCCTGAGGTTGCTGTGTACGACCTGCCCATGGTCTTCGCCCAGTATGACGGCGCTACCATCGACAAGGTCCTCAACGGCGATTCCGAGTTCAACACTCAGATGAACAGTGCCTTCAACGCTGCTGGCTTCCAGCTGCTGGGCACCCTGCAGAACGCCACCTACCGTCTGACCACCTCCAACACCGAGCTGGCCACTCTGGCTGACTTCGACGGCCTGCAGATCCGCACCATGGAGAACCCCAACCACATGGCTTTCTGGGAGGCCATCGGCGCTGAGCCCACTCCCATGGCTTGGAACGAGGTTTACTTCGCCCTGCAGTCCGGCAACCTGGCCGCTGAGGAGAACGCTGCCGACACCATCGTGGGTGCCAACCTGAACGAGGTCCAGAAGTACCTGTCCCTGACCAACCACATCCTGTACGCCAACATGATGATCATGAACCAGGAGGCTTGGGACTCCCTGGATCCCGCCTATCAGGAGGCTCTGACTCAGGCTGTTTCCGAGTCCCTGACTGAGATGAGCGCTCAGCTGGCTCAGATCGACGAGGACAACAAGGCTGATCTGGAGAGCAAGGGCATGATCATCACCGAGTACGGCCCCGAGTTCTATGAGGAAGTCCTGGCTCTGCCTGCCGTGCAGGATCTGTACAAGTCCATCGACGATTCCGTCAATGGTCTGGGCACCACCCTGCAGGAGGAGCTGGCTGCTGCTGCTGAGGGCTAATCGGTCCCATTTATACGTAACCACTATAAGAGAATCAAATCAGGTCGGCGGCGTCATTGGACGACGCCGACCTGGTTTTCCTGAGCGAAAGGAGTAACAGCATGGGAGAGTCTTCCAAGGGGAAGGCCTTTGGTCTACTGTTTTGTACATTTTTTATTTGGGGAAGCGTTTATGTAGGGGGGAAAATGATTTCCGATGATGTGCCCGCCCCCCTGCTGGCCTGCCTGCGGTGCTGCGTGGCTATGATTCCGCTGCTGTGGATGAGCCGGAACCTGCGCGGACAGAAAATTGACCCAAAAGACTGGAAGTATTTTGCAATCGTAGGTCTGGCGGGGTATTTTCTGACCATCTTCTGCATCCAGGTAGGAATTTCCCTCACCGGGGCATCCATGGCATCCCTGCTGAATGCTCTGACGCCTGTGTGCGTGACCATCTTGGCGGCGGTGCTGCTCAAAGAGGCAATCACACCGGTCAAAGTGGTCTGCCTGGTGCTGGCGCTGGCCGGAGCGGCGGTAATCACTTTGGGTGCCGGAACGCAGAGCGAAACGGTTGGCATTGTTGTGGTGC
>DBFWXD010000093.1:0-2145 GCA_048215895.1 Eubacteriales bacterium | reverse complement strand
TACATTGACCACAGACGGCTGTTCCATCTCCGCCAACAGCTCCAGCTGGGTAATGAGATCTGCGTTGGCGGCGTTATATTGGTCCGGTTCCTGAAGGCGCAGGTACTCGAGTACGGTACGAAAGCCCCTTAAAATCTGGTCGGTATCGGAGTGTCGCATGGTGGAGTGGAGGTAAAAATGACGGCTCTCCCATTGGTCATATACCTCCTGGGTCAGGGTCAGAGCCTGCTCCCACCGCCCCGCCTCCGTCATCTGCTGGGCAAGGCGCAGCTGCTCCCCCATTGCGTCGGTCAGCTCTTTGGCATACCAGGCGTTGAACAAACTCCCTCCCAGCAGCAGAAGAAGCAGCACCACCGAAATCCAAAGTCTTCGCATGTCCTCTCCCCCTCTACTCCAATTCCCGCCGGGCCAGGTAGACGCCGCCCCGCTCATCCACCATCATCAGGAAAATCTCCTCCGCACCCTTGCAGCCCCTCTGGACCAGCTGCTGCTCCAGCCACGGGCGGTCGTGGCCCAGAGCCTTCAGATTGTGCTCCAAAAGCTGCCCGTCGCTGATGACCACCCGGGGAAGGCCGCTCTCCTGAACCGCCACCTTCATATCCCGGGCGGTGGGAGGCTTTTGGTTGGAGTAGGGCAGCACAGACAGCTTTCCATTGGTCTCCAGAATGGCGTATTTCACCGCCGCCAGGTCGGTATACCCCTGGCAGCGCAGCTCCTCCAGCAGCTCATCCACCGTCAGGCGGTTGCGGGCCATCTCCCGCTGGTCCAGCGCCCCGTTGCACACCACCACGCTGGGCCGCCCGCATAGCACCGCCCGAAACCCCACATACTTCATGGTGAGCACCGACAAAATCATCGTCACACACAGCAGCGCCAGAATGGGGACCACCCCGGTGAGCAGGGGAATCCCGTAGTCCTGCATGGGCACGGAAGCCAGGTCGGCAATGATGAGCGAGAGCACCAGCTCCGAGGGCTCCAGCTCCCCCACCTGGCGCTTGCCCATCAGACGAACTCCAGCGATGATCAGCACATACAGGATAACCGTGCGCAAAAGGCCTGTAAACACCGCGTTCACCTCGCAAAACAGCTTGGGGCGATTCCCGTTTCGCCCCGTCTGATGCAGTCTTCCCCCCTTCCTCTTCCATTATCCTGCGAATTGCCCAAAACTCTCCCGAAAAATTAGGCGGAAAAAGGAAAAAAACCATCTTGCCAAGGAGGCATTTTTTCGATAAAATAACTTGATTATATCTAACAAGCTAACAAGCATTAGAACTGGAACGGAAGGCGAGTGAGTATTGATGAAAGCGACATTGATCCTGGCAAACGGCAGCATCTTCTCCGGAATCAGCATCGGCAGCACCGAGACCCGTGTGTGCGAGATGGTATTCAACACCTCCATGACCGGCTATCAGGAGATTTTGACCGACCCCTCCTACGCTGGACAGGGCGTTGTCATGTCCTATCCTCTGATCGGCAACTACGGTGTCAACAGCGAGGACAATGAGTCCAGCCGCCCCTGGGTTGAGGCGTTTGTGGTCCGTCATCTGTCCCCTCGGGGCAGCAATTTCCGCTGCGAGGGCGATCTGGGCTCCTATCTGAAGGAGCATAACATTACCGGCATCCAGGGTGTGGACACCCGGGCGCTGACCAAAATACTCCGCAGTCAGGGGAGCATGAATGGCATGGTCACCTGTGCGGAGCATTTTAATGTTGCCGAGGTGCTGGAGCAGCTCAAGTCTTATAAGGTCGAGAATACGGTAGCCAAGGTCACCCGCACCGAGGCCGAGGTGTTCCCCGCTTACGGTGAGCAGAAGTTCCGCGTGGCCATGATGGACTTCGGTGTCAAGCAGCACATGATCGAGTGCCTGCGCCGCCGGGGCTGCGAGGTCACCGCTCTGCCTGCCTTCACTCCCGCTGAGACAGTCCTCGCCGGCGGCTACGACGGCGTGATGCTCTCCAACGGCCCTGGCGATCCCGCCGAGAACACCCAGATCATTGAGGAGCTCAAGAAGCTCTATGCCAGCGACATTCCCATGTTCGGCGTCTGCCTGGGTCACCAGCTGCTGGCTCTGGCCACCGGCGCCAAGACCGGCCGTCTGGCCTATGGCCACCGGGGCGGCAACCACCCCGTGCGCGACGTGGAGA
>DBFWXD010000092.1:0-4194 GCA_048215895.1 Eubacteriales bacterium | reverse complement strand
GTCAATTCCCGGGGAGCCAGTGCCCAGGAGAAGTACTGGTCCATTTTAATCAGCGCAGCCATGGGCGGGCTGTCCCAGACCATTTGAAAGGAGGCTATCCATGGCCTATCATATTTTAGTTTTGAATCCCGGCTCCACAAGCACCAAGGCCGCCATCTATGAGGATGAGCAGCCCCTGATGGTGAAGAGCTTTCCACACACCAATCAGGATCTGGCCCCTTATCCGACCCTGAACGACCAGCTGGATTACCGGGTGGCTCTGGTGCGGGGCTGGCTGGCCCAGGAGGACTACGACCTGAGCAATCTGTCCGCGGTGGTGGGCCGCGGCGGCATCATTCCCAACATTGTGGCGGGGGGCTATTTGGTGGACGACCAGCTGGAGGAGTGTCTGCTTCACCACACCGTCTTTGACCACGCCTCGAACCTGGGCGGGCTGATGGCGCGATCCTTTGCCCAGCCCCTTCACATTCCCGCCTATATCTACGACGCGGTGACCAGCGACGAGCTGCTGCCCGAGGCCAAGGTGACCGGCTTCCGGGAGGTGACGCGCACCAGCTTCTGCCATGTGCTTAACGCCCGGGCCACCAGCCATAAATACGCCCAGGCCATGGGTCGGCGCTATGAGGATATGAACCTGGTGGTGGCCCATCTGGGCGGCGGAATTTCCATCTCGGCCCACAGCCATGGGCGGATCATCGACTCGGTGTCCGATGACGCGGGCCCCTTCTCGCCGGACCGGGCAGGAAGCCTCAACATGCTCTACGTGGTGGATATGTGCTATTCCGGAAAATACACCAAGGCAGAAATGCTGAAAAAGCTCCGGGGAGAGGGCGGAATGTCCGCGCTTTTGGGAACCCACGACTGCCAGGAGGTGGAGCGCCGGATTGCCCAGGGAGATGAGTGGGCGGCCCTAGTCTACCAGGCCCAGGCGCTCCAAATCGCCAAGGGCGTAGGCATTATGCTGGGGTGCTTTACCGAGCTGATTGACGCGGTGATTCTGACCGGCGGCCTGGCTAACTCTAAAAAGCTCACCGGGATGGTGATTGACTATCTCCATAATCTCTGCCGGGTAGTGGTGATCCCCGGGGAAAACGAAATGGAAGCGCTGGCCTTGGGGACGCTGCGCATTCTCCGGGGAGAGGAGAACTGTCATACCTACCATCCGGCCTTTTCACAAACCAGCCGATAAAAAATTGGGACAAGTCCAAAAGGGCTTGTCCCGATTTTGATTCAATTTAGGAGAGCGCGGCATATTCCACCGGACAGCCGTTGGCTTGATACCGCTCCCGCAGCTGTTCCTGCTGGGCCTGTACAGGGTCCAGGTAGATTTTTCCGGCGTAGCCGTCCATCAGTGCCAGGTGTCCCTCCCACTTGGCCGCCAGATTGACCTCCACCATGGAGGGAATGTGGAAGGCGCGGATCAGCATGGCAGTGTGGCTGTCCAGACTTCCCTTGCGGGCAATGAGCCCCAGCAGACGTTTTTGATCAAAATCCATGACCTCACTGGGGAGAAAGTTGTCGGAGACCAGAATGGCGGGGGCCTCCATCCCCAGCTCCTGACGGTTTCCCATAAGAGCCCGGATGACCCGCTGAGAGATGTCCCGGATGTCGGCCGCCCGGGCCTGCATATAAGGGCTGTCCATAGCGGCAAACGCGGAGGAAAAGCTGAGCTCTGTCATCTGTACGGCATACTCCGCGGTGACGCCCCGCCCCTGGATCAGGCGGCGGACGGTTTCCACATAGTCCCGGTCCTCCAGCAGCAGGCAGTGAATGTTAAAAATGGAGGCCACAGCCTCTCCCACCTGATCCCGGGCGCTTAGGTAGAAAGAGCGCAGCTCTTCAATGGCAACCTGCTGGGCCTGATGAAAGCGTGTGATTTCCTGCCTCCAGTTATTTTGGGTGTAGAGCTGCGGGGATGGCATAGGACGCCGGTAAAAGCACAGACGGCCGGCTACGATCTGTTCCATAATCGGTTTTCCCGTCAATATCTGCATCCTACCACCCCCTTAATACAATAGGGAATCATATTTTGTTAGATTATAGCTGTTTGTCTTTGTTTTGTAAAGGCCAGTTTCTTCCAAATGGAATGGTCCCCAGAGGTCCGTCCTGTACCCCAAAGGAGGGGGTGTGGACTGCGCGAATTGGGCGGAAAGGCAAGTTTTGCTTTACTAGGATAAATTGATGTGCTATAATGTGCCCATATAAATACACCGCTTGGGCGGTTTCAGTATCAGGAGGTTGTGACCATGGTTTCGGAACGTATGAAAGGGCTGGGTACCGCCCGGTCTGTGATTCGTGAATTGTTTGAGTATGGCAAGATCCGGGCGGCAGAGGTCGGTGCGGAAAATGTGTTTGACTTTTCCATCGGAAACCCCAGTGTGCCCGCCCCGGCGGCGGTGAATGAAACGGCCATTCGCCTGTTGCAGGAGCAGCCGGATCTGATTCACTGCTATACCAGCGCCCAGGGCGATCTGGGTGCCCGGCAGCGCTTTGCCGATTCTCTCAACCGCCGCTTTGGTACAAGCTATTCGCCCGACCGGCTGTATATTACTGTGGGCGCGGCGGCATCCCTGTGTTGCGTCTTCAATGGACTGACCTGTCCCGGCGATGAGTTTATTGTGTTTGCCCCCTATTTCCCGGAATATAAGGTGTTTATCGAGGGCGCAGGTGCAAAAATGGTGCTGATTCCCCCGGAGATTGAGGCCTTCCAGATTGACTTTGACGCCTTTGAACAGTCGCTGAACCCCCACACCAAGGGCGTGGTGGTCAACAGCCCCAACAATCCCTCCGGCGTGGTCTATTCCAAGCAGACGCTGGAGCGGCTGGCCGCCATCCTGACGGCAAAGAGCCAGGAGTACGGACACCCCATCTATCTCATTTCTGACGAGCCCTATCGGGAAATCGTGTATGAAGGATTCAAGGTGGAGTGGATTCCCAGCATTTACCGGGATACCATCGTGTGCTATTCCTTCTCCAAGTCCCTGTCTCTGCCTGGCGAGCGCCTGGGCTATGTACTGGTCCCGGAGGATGTGACGGATGCCAATGACGTCTATGCCGCAGTGGCGGGGGCCGGACGGTCTCTGGGCTATGTCAATGCCCCCAGCCTGTTCCAGCAGGTTACCTCCCTGTGCTGCGACATGACTTCTGACCTGAAGGTCTACGAGCGCAACGCCCAACTGCTGGTGGGAGCGCTGCGGGAAATGGGCTACCATGTGGTGCAGCCCGGCGGCGCGTTCTATCTCTTCCCCCGCAGCCTGGAGGCGGATGATGTGGCCTTCAGCGAGCGGGCGAAGAAGTTTGACCTGCTCATTGTGCCGGGCACTGGCTTTGGCGCTCCCGGTCATGTGCGCATCTCCTACTGTGTCCAGACGGAGATGCTTGAGCGGGCCCTGCCCAAGTTCAAGGCTCTGGCCGATTCCTATCGCTGATGATAAGCGGCGTCCCGTTACGGTGCGGGACGCCGCTTTTTCAGTATAGTTGCTCTGCCTCTGTGGAAAAAGGGAAAATGGTCGAGGGAATAAAAAATAAGAGGGGAAATTCCCTCTTTACAAAGAAAGAAAAATCTGTTATAATAGCGGAGCGCAAATGAGATGTGCGTCCGTAGTTCAATTGGATAGAGCGTCAGATTCCGGTTCTGAATGTTGGGGGTTCGAGTCCCTTCGGGCGTGCCAAACCAGGATAGATCGTAAGGTCTGTCCTGGTTTGTTTTTTGTCTTAATGTTTGCCTCTGTTGCCAATCAGGCTTCGCGCGGTGTGCTCGACTTTTTGCTTCTGTTTGGAATAAAGTTCTTGTCAGGAGAAATCCTATACAAAATAAAAGGAGGCCTGGACATGAACATCACTAATCAGGACTATGGAAAACTGGTCAGCGAACGCTCCAAGCCCTCGCCCATGGGAAAAAATATGATGTGGGCGTTTGTGGTGGGGGGCGGAATCTGCACCCTGGGGCAGGGACTTCTAAATTTGTACCAGCGCTGGGGGCTGGATCAGGAGCAGGCCGGAACCGCGGTGTCCATTACGCTGATTTTTGCGGCGGCGGTTTTGACCGGGCTGGGGGTCTTTGACAAGATTGCCAAACGGGCGGGAGCGGGCACGCTGGTGCCCATTACCGGGTTTGCCAATGCCATGGTGTCTCCGGCGCTGGAGTTCAAAAGCGAGGATTGACCTATAATAGACATACAGTCGGTTCTATGG
>DBFWXD010000091.1:0-12749 GCA_048215895.1 Eubacteriales bacterium | reverse complement strand
CCTTGGGATCGTCAGGACGACGCTCCATGGGGAGAAGCTGATGGAGCGGATAGCTTCCGTAAGAGGCAGCGAGCGCAGGAGAAGAGACCGCGGAAATGGTAAACAACATGGTCAGCGCGATCAAGGCACTAAATGTCCGGGTCAAGAACGTTTTTTTCATTACAATAACACCCTCTCACATAATTTTTTGCTTCGACGCTCTGTTTCGCTGGATTGCTAGCACTCCTCCATACGAAAGTTAGGTACAAAATTATTATAGAATATTTTGGCAAAATGTCAATAATTAAGCGAAAAAAGCGATGGGTGTTTGTAAGTTATTTATAAAACCCCGGCCAGCACAAGCTGACCGGGGTTTGTCCTTAAATGAAGGGAAAGTTTTTCAGCGCCTGCTGGGAGGCCTCCTGTTCCTGTTCCGGCTGGAGCCGTTCCAGTACCAGCTGGTATCCTCCCGAGCCGTAGCGCAGCTCGGTGTTGATGCGGGTGATGGTGGAGTAGCTGGTGGGAACCTTCTCCCGCACGCCGTCGTAGGTGTACCCTTTGGCCAGCAGCTCAGCCACCTGGAAGCGCTGGGCAAAGGCGGTCAGTTCCTGTACGGTGAACAGGTCTCCAAAGAAGCGATAGCACTCGTCAATATCCTGCAGAGTCAGGATCGCCCGGAAAAGCTGATTGATTGCCTGACTGCGGTTGTTATCGACGTTGGACATGGCGCATGCAGCCTCCTCAAAAAATCAGTTGAAGTTATTTTAGCAGAAAGAAGGGAAAAAGTCACTTTAATTTCTGGAACCGGGCCCTCCCTCCGGAAGGCGGAGCTTACATGGGACCGAATTTTTCCAACGGCCACAGGGCAAAGACCACCTTGCCCAAAATGTAGTCCTCGTCAATGGGACCTACCATGTCGTGGCGGCTGTCGGTGGAGGCGTTGCGGTTGTCGCCCATGACGAAAACAGACCCCTCGGGGACTTCCCAGTGGGTGTTGTACATCATGGGGTTAGCGGGGAGATACATCTCCTCTTTGATATAGGGCTCATCCAGCGGCTCGCCGTCCACATAGACGGTGCCGGTGGAGTAGTCAATGTCCACGGTTTGTCCGCCGGTGGCAATGACCCGCTTGACAATGGCCTTGCTGTGGAGCAGCTGGTCGGTCACCTGGTCAGTTTTGTTGAGCACTACAATATCGCCCTGCTGGGGCTGATAGCCCAGGGACCAGATGAGCATCATCTCGCCGTCTTTCAGGGTGTTGTTCATGGAGTTTCCGTCCACCCGGGTCAGCCGGGCAAAGCAGTTAAACAGGACCACCGCCACCAGTACGCAGCCCATGAGCAGCTGCAGCCACTCAAACAGATCGCTGCCCTTTCGGCGGGGCTGCTCCTCCTCCTGGGACTGGGGCAGGTCGTTCAATTCGTCCATCGATGGGGCCTCCTTATGGGAAATGAGGATAAGGGTATTATACCGGGTTATCCCGGGGAATGCAACCCGCTAAAGCTCCAGGCAGGTCACGCCGGGGACGCCCTTCATCCGCTCCTGCTCCCGCCGGTGGCAGGAGAACAGCAGAAGCTGCTGCTCCCGGCCCAGCTCCTCCAGCAGCGTCAGAGCAGCCTGGAGGCGGCGGTCATCAAAGGCGGTGAGGGCGTCGTCCAGAAAGATGGGGGGGCGCTCCGGCAGGCACAGGTGGCAGATGGCCAGCCGCACGGCCAGATAGAGCTGATCCGCCGTGCCCCGGGAGAGGTACAGCGCGCTGTGGGGCAGCAGCTCATCCCGGCTGCGGACCGAGCCCTCCAGCTCCCGGCTGAGACTGACCGAAGGATACTGTCCCTCGGTGAGCCTGGCCAGGTACTCCCCGGCCAGGCGGTTAAGCTCAGGAGAAAAGCGCTCCTGGAGGCGGGCGTTGGCCTCGGCCATGGTTTTCATGGCCAGCTCCAGGGCGTCGTATTCCAGGGTGCGCCGGGCCAGCGATTCCGTCAGCTCCTCCTGGCGGGCTGAGAGGACAGCAGGATCGCCCATGGACTTCAGGGATCCCTGGGTCTGGTTCAGGCGGGTGCGCAGCCCCTCCAGGCGGAAGAGTACCTGCTCCAGGGCCTGCCGGGTCTCTTCCGGGGTGCGCGCTGGGGTGGGACAGGGCTGAGGCAACCCCTCTTCCGGGGCCTCGCCCAGGGCGGAGAGCTTGCCGCGGGCCTGATTGAGGGCCTGGTCGGTGAGCTCCCACTGGCGGGACGCCGCTTCCAGGGCCAGCCGGATCTCCTCCGGCGTGTGCTGAGGGGCGGCGGTTACAGGGATGCCGTCAGTCGCATGTCCACCCTGGGCGGCCAGATCCTCCAGCCGCCGCCGGCGCTCCTCCACCCGGTCACGGGCGGAAGAGAGCTCGTGATCCAGGTTGAGGGCCCGGGACAGGGCGGCAGAGCAGCCAAACTCATTTTGCACCTCGGGGGCGAAGGTGTGTACAAATTGGATGATGTCCGTCCAGCTGTTTTCCCGCCGGGCTTTTCGGTCGTTGAGGGTACCCCGAATGGTTTTGGCCTGCTGGGCGGCCTGTTCGGCGTTCTGGCAGCGGGCGGCGTAGTCCCGGACCAGGGCGGAGAGCTCCTCCTGGGACTGGACCTGATAGCGGTCATAGACCGCCCGGAGGGCGTGGCTGCCCTGCTTGCGCCGGACCAGGGCGTAAACCCCGAACAGGGCCAGAGCCACTGCTAAAACGGGCAGACCGTAGGAGAACCACCAGGCGCTGGGGTATACCCCCGTGCGGATGGAGAAGTAGACCTGGAAGAAGACTACAATGGCGGCGGCCAGTACAAAGGAGCAAATGCCCCGCAGCGTCCAGGCCTTGGCTTTGGCCTGGGCCTGTTCCCCGGCGCGCACCTGGCGTTCTACCTGCTGTCCGGCCTCCTCCCCGGTGAGCCCGTCAAAGTGCTCGTCCCGGGCGGCGATCTGGGCCTGAACATAGGCCTCCTCCGCCTGCTGAAGGGCCTCCTCCCCGGACTTGATTTCCTCGTCCAATACCTTCAGATACTGAAGCTCTCCCTGGGCCCGCTTTAAAAGCTCCTTTTCCGGGAGAGCGCCGTAGCGCTCCGACTCCCGCTGGAGGGTCTCCAGCTGCTGCCGGGCGGAGGTGAGGGCCTCTTGAGCCTGGGTGTACCGCTGGTCCAGGGCCTGCTGGGTCAGCTGGGCGTGGAGGGCCTGCTCCTGCTGAAGCTGCTGCTTGGCCGCTTCCAGAGTCTGGGCCCGCTGGGTGAGGGCAGAGATCTCCTGCTCCAGCGCCGACCGGGCCAGGGCCTGGTGAATGCGTATCTCGGTCTGGAGCTGGTCCCGCTGCTCCTCCAGGGTGCGGACCTCCTCCTCCAGCTGGGCGGCCTGATCGGAGGCCTCCGTTACCGCCGTCAGCTCTTCCCGCACCTGGGCCAGCTCGCCCTCCAGCCGGGGAATCTCGCCCACGCTTTTGTTGACCTTGCGCTTATTCTGCCACGCCTTCAGCCGGCTTTGCACCTGGGAAAAGGAGACGTCCTCCTCCCCCGTGGTGACCAGGGCGGCAATGCGCCGCTCCAGCTCCGGGGCGGCGGTGAGGGACAGTCCTCCTGCGCCTAGAAAGGCGGAGCGGGAAAAGACGGGCAGCCCCACGCCGGTGAGCTGCTCGCCGCAGTTGGCGGCGGTGAGCTCGGGCACCGGCTCCTCTGTGCCGGTGTAGACAGCGGAAAAAGAGCCGAAGGGGGTGTTTCCCCGGGGGCCCCGGCGGATGGTGATGTCCCGGCCCTTCCACTCCAGGCGCATCTCCCCCTCCATGGGGGCGCCGGACCAGGGCTGATAGTGGTTTTTATCCGCCAAATATCCCTTCTTGTCCCGGTCCCGGGTGTCGATGCCATAGAGCATGGCCTTCCAGAAGGCGGCCCAGGTGGACTTGCCGCCCTCGTTTGGGGCGTAGATCAGGTTGAGCCCCTCCCCCGGTTCCAGATGGGCCTTGTTCAGCTTGCCAAAGGTGGCGGTCATGGAAATCAGCTTCACAGACAGCCCTCCTCTCCGTTTTCCAGGGCGGCCAGACCATACCGGGCGCACAGCTGGTAGAGTTGATTGTCGGGCTCTGCCTGGCACTTCTCCCACATGGAGCGCAGGAAGAGCCCTGTGAGGGAGTCCTCCTCCCGCCGCTGCCACAGGTTCTGGGGCAGGCGGGTGTGGTCCTGAAGGGTCAAGCCGTAGCAGAGCGGGGCCAGGGTGCGCTCCAGAGCGGCCAGATCGGGGGACTCCCCCTCGCCGGTGAGCAGGACCCGGAACATGTGCCGCTGGGCGTCCTCCGGCAGGGCGCGCTCCACGGCCCCGGCCAGATCGGACGTGCCGGTAATGTCCACCGAGAGCACCTCATATTTTCGCTGGCACAGGGGAATAAACCGGGCCTTTACCTGGCCGGGCTCCGCGTCCACCAGAAGAACGCCCTTCTCCCCTGTCTCGTCAAAGCCCCGGCCCTCGGGGCAGCCGGGGTAGGCCCAGAAGGTGTCCCCCTCCCGCTGCAGGCCGCTGCACTGGTGGATGTGGCCAAGGGCCAGATAGGTCAGGCCGCTGGCGGCAATCGCTTCCCGGGAAATGGGACCGTAGTCGCTCTGCGGGGCCACATCCCCGTGGAAGCAGCCCAGGTGAAGCCGTCCGTCCCGGGGAAGGCTCAGCCCCTCCAGAGGGGAGCTGGCCTGGTGGGAGGCACAGAAGGCCCGCCCCCAGACGGTGCACCCCAGGCCGGGCAAATCCACCGATTCCAGGGCCTGGGAGGAAAAAATATGTACATTATCCGGCCAGGAGAGGCTGGCGTAGGGACTGTGCTGGGACCAGGGGTCGTGATTGCCCGGGGCAAGAAACACCGGGCAGGGAATAGAGCCCAGAGCTTCAGCCAGGGCCTGGGCGGTCTCCCGGTAGATGTGCTGGCCGTCCAGCAGGTCGCCGGAGAGCAGAACCAGATCCGCCCCCTCCGCCCGAGCCAAGTCGGCCAGACGCCGGGGCAGCTGCCGCAGCTCGCTGCGGCGCTGGGCGGAGTGCTGGGGACTCAGGCCGGAAAAGGGACTGTCCAGGTGAAAGTCCGCCCCGTGAATGATTTTTACCATAACATTACTCCTCGATGTCCGCCCGGCTGACCGCCACGCACTTTTTCTTCTCCGTGTCGATGGTAAAGAGACAGGCGTTCAGTTTGCAGTTTCCCTCGGCCTCCTCATAGCGCCGGGGAAGGCCGCCCAAAAAGAGGTTGATGGAGTGCTCGGGCTTGATGCCCAGCACCGAGCGGCGGGGGCCCGTCATGCCCAGGTCGGTGATAAAGCCGGTGCCCTTGGGGAGAATCTGCCCGTCGGCGGTGGGGACATGGGTGTGGGTGCCCCACACGGCCGCCGCCCGGCCGTCCAGATACCAGGCCATGGCCCCCTTCTCGCTGGTGGCCTCGGCGTGGAAGTCCACCACCGCCAGGTCGTAGCTGCCCCGGTTCAAAAGCCAGTCGGCGGATTTGAAGGGACTGTCCAGGTTGGAGTTGAGGTCCAGCCGGCCCATCAGGTTCAGCACCGCGATGCGCGTTCCCTGGCAGGAGTAGACCCCCATCCCCCGGCCGGGCACCCGTCCGGCGTAGTTGGCCGGGCGGAGAATACGGGGTTCCTTGTCCAGATAGTCTCCGATCTGGATTCGATTCCAGGTGTGATTCCCCAATGTAATCACATCCGCCCCGGCATCCAGCATCCGCCGGGCCTGAGCGGGGGTGATGCCCACCCCGGAGGCATTTTCCCCGTTGACCACGGTGAAGTGGGCTCCGGTGTCGTCCCGCAGGTCCCGCAGGCGGCGGGACAGGATATCCTGTCCTCCCTCCCCTACCACGTCTCCCACGGCCAATAGCTTCAGCAGCATAGTAAATTCCTCCTTGAGGCGATGAAGATGTTTGTTCCCATTATATCGGATGGCGGCCAAAACCGCAAACAAAAAACAGGGGACGGCCTGCGCCGTCCCCTGGGAAAGGGTGATTTACTTGATGGGCTCGCCGGCCTCTTTCTTGGCCTTGATCTCCCGCAGAGCGTCCTTGTAGGAGAGGTTCACGCGGCCCTTGTCGTCGATGTCGGTGACCTTGACCCAGATCATGTCGCCGATGTTGACCACGTCCTCCACCTTCTCCACGCGGTGCTCAGCCAGCTTGGAGATGTGGACCATGCCGTCCTTGCCGGGGGCCAGCTCCACGAAGGCGCCGAACTGGAGGATGCGCACCACCTTGCCGTAGTACAGCTCACCCACCTGGGGCACGAAGACGATGGTCTCGATCATCTTCTTGGCGGCGTCGCAGGCCTCGGCGTTGGGGGAGGCGATGTGGATGGTGCCATCGTCCTCGATGTCCACAGTAGCGCCGGACTCGGCGGTGATCTTCTGGATGACGGAGCCGCCCTTGCCGATGACCTCGCGGATCTTGTCGGGATCGATCTTAATGGTGATCATCTTGGGAGCATACTTGCTCACCTCGGCGCGGGGGGCGGAGATGCAGGGCAGCATGATCTCGTCCAGGATGGCGAAGCGGGCGTCACGGGTGATGTCCAGGGCCTCCTTGATGATCTCGTGGGTCAGACCGTCGTTCTTCAGGTCCATCTGGATGGCGGTGATACCGGACTTGGTGCCGGCCACCTTGAAGTCCATCTCGCCGTGGAAGTCCTCCACGCCCTGGATGTCGATGAAGGTCTGGAAGGAACCGTCGTCGTCCTGGATGAGGCCGCAGGAGATGCCGGCCACAGGGGCCTTGATGGGCACACCGGCGTCCATCAGAGCCAGAGTGGAGCCGCAGATGGAGCCCTGAGAGGTGGAGCCGTTGGAGGACAGAACCTCAGACACCACACGGATGGCATAGGGGAACTCCTCCACAGAGGGCAGCACGGGCACCAGAGCGCGCTCAGCCAGAGCACCGTGGCCGTACTCGCGGCGGTTGGTGGAGCGGGGAGCCCGGGCCTCACCCACAGAGTAGGGGGGGAAGTTGTAGTGGTGCATATACCGCTTCTCTTCCTCTTCCCAGATGGTGTCCAGCTTCTGGCTGGCGGCCAGAGTGTTCAGGGTACACACGGACAGGACCTGAGTCTGGCCGCGGGTGAACAGGCCGGAGCCGTGGACGCGGGGCAGCACGCCGACCTCGGCGGCCAGGGGACGGATCTCGTTCTTGGCGCGGCCGTCCACACGGTGGCCCTCCAGCAGCCAGGCCTTGACGATCTTCTTCTGGAACTTGTAGGTGAACTCCTCCAGGTACTGGTCCATGTCGGGGTACTCTTCCAGATACTTCTCGTGCCACTTTTCGATCATGGCGTTCCAGCGCTGCTCGCGGACGTTCTTGTCGTCGGTGTCCATGGCGGCCTTGGCCTCGTCCATGAACTCGGAGACGATCTTGTCGAACAGCTCCTGGTTGAACTGAGCATGGTCGTACTCCATCTTGGGCTTGCCGATCTCGGCGACGATCTGGTCGATGAAGTCGATCTGCTTGCGGATCTCCTCGTGGGCCTTCACGATGCCGGCGTACATGATCTCGTCGGGGATCTCGTCGGCGCCGGCCTCGATCATGACCACCTTCTCACGGGTAGCGGCCACGGTCACGTCCATGCGGGAGGTCTTGCGCTGCTCCTGGTTGGGGTTGAGGACGATCTGGCCGTCACAGTAGCCCACCTCCAGGCAGCCGATGGGGCCGGCGAAGGGGATCTCAGAGTAGCTCACACAGGCGGAAGCGCCAATCATGGCGGCCACCTCGGGGGAGCAGTCGTAGTCCACACTCATGACGGTGCACTGGATGCACACATCGTTGCGGAAGTCGTAGGGGAACAGGGGGCGCATGGGCCGGTCGATCAGGCGGGAAGCCAGCACGGCGGGCAGAGAGGGACGGCCCTCACGGCGCATAAAGGAGCCGGGGATGCGGCCCACGGCGTACAGCTTCTCCTCGAACTCCACGCTCAGAGGAAAGAAGTCGATGCCGTCACGGGGACGGGGGGAGACGGTGACGGCCACCATCACGGTGGTCTCGCCGTACTTGACCAGGGCGGAAGCGCTGGCCAGCTCAGCCACCTTGCCCACCTCGATGGTCAGGGGGCGGCCGCACAGGTCCATGGTCCAGGTCTTAAAGTTGGGGAACTGCTTATGCTTGATGACAGTAGACATGTTGTTGTCCTCCTTTTTTATGGTTTTGCCGGGAGTGCAACACACTTTAGCACTTGAATGTGGGTACGAAGGGTTCATGCCTACATTCAACTGCTAAAAATGTGACGCCCCCGACGGATTGTTTTATATGTGAACATAGGGCAGCGCGGTAAAACGCTGCCCTATGAAACACAATCTTACTTACGGATGCCCAGCTTGGCGATGATGGCGCGGTAACGCTCGATGTCCTTGGCCATCAGGTAGTCCAGCAGCTTGCGGCGCTTACCGATCATCTTGTACAGGCCGCGGCGGCTGTGGTTGTCGTGGATGTGCACCTTCAGGTGCTCGGTCAGCTCGTTGATGCGAGCGGTCAGGATAGCGATCTGGACCTCGGGGGAACCAGTATCGGTCTCGTGGGTGCGGTTGGCCTCGATAACGGCCGTCTTCTCGTCCTTGCGGATCATGGGAAATTCCACCTTTCATAAAATTTGCCCTGGGGACTCCCGGCGGGAGCCGTGATCTTCTGCGTATCGGGCAGGTGAACCCCCGGACTCTTGCCCGGGCTTTCTCCCGAAACGAAGGAGATGGGCGGGATTGCGCATTTTCATGCTGGGATAATATATCATACTTTTCCCACGATGTAAAGAAAAAAGCCGTGAATTTTCAAAAAATTTTCCGGATTTACCGCAGAATACAAGATGTAGGGGACGAAAGGAAACAAGAAAACAATTTTGCGGTGGAAGGGAAATGGACAAATGGGAGGCGCGGATTTATAATGGAGTGCAAAAGGAGGGATCGCCATGCCGAAAATTGACGCGCAGCTGGGCATCCGGGTGACCAAAGACCTAAAAACCCGCCTGGAACAGCAGGCCCGCAGCGAAAAGAGCAGCGTATCCGCTCTGATCGTGCGGGTGATGGAGGAATATCTCTCTTCCAAGGGAAAGGGAAAAGAAAGCTGAAAACCGCCCGGCGCTTCAAACGCGCCGGGCGGTTTTTGTAACGTCTGGGAAGGTCCTTTAAAGGTCCTTTAATAGAGACCGGCCAGAATTTCTGCGCACTTTTCGATGCCCAGCGCGCCGCTGTCCAGAGAGATGTGATAGCTGTGGACGCTGCCCCACTGAGTGTCGGTGTAGAAGTTGTAGTAGGCGGCCCGGCGCTTGTCCTTGTCCTTCAGGCGCTTGATGGGGGCCTCCTCCGTCTCGCCGTAGAGGCGGACAATGCGGTCGGCCCGCTTGTCCATATCCGCGTAGATAAAGGCCTTCAGCAGGTCGGCCTCGTCCCGGAGGATGTAGTCGGCGCAGCGGCCCACAATGACGCAGGGCTTCTGGGCCAGCTCCAGGATCACCTTGCGCTGGATGACCCACAGGTCGTCCTGGGGAGAGGTGCCCCGGGCGGAGCGGCCGGTGAGGGCCTGGGCAAACCAGCCGCCATAGGGGGTGTACTCCCCTCTCTCCTTGATATATTCCTTGGCGAAGCCGCTCTCCTGGGCCACCTTCTCGATGACCTCCTGGTCATAGCAGGGGATGCCCAGCAGCTTGGCAGTCTGCTTGCCTACGGTTCTGCCGCCGCTGCCAAATTCACGGCTGATGGTAATGACACGTGTTTTCATAAAAACCTCCTGTCTGGCGCGTTTGCTTACCGCATGAAACTTCTTTCTCCGGCCCGGCTGCGGGCTGCGCCGGAGAAAAGGGGAACCCCGGGGTTGCCCATAAAGGGACCCCGGGGGATAAAATGGCTTAGTCCAGGGTGATGGAGGCCATCACCTTGGCGCACCGGGGGCACAGAGTGGGGTGGTCGGCGTGGGAGCCCACCTTGGGGTGGTGCTTCCAGCAGCGCTCGCACTTCTCGCCCTGGGCCTGGGCCACGGCCACGGAGAGGGCCTCGCCCACGGTGATGTGCACCTGGGAGACGATGAACAGGTCGGCCAGGTAATCCTCGTCCATCTGGGCCAGGAAGGCGTCCTCGGCGGGCACGGTGAGCTCCACCGCGGCCTCCAGGCTCTTGCCGATCTTCTTCTCGTTCCGGGCGGCCTCCAGAGCGCCGTTGACGGCGTCCCGGACGGTGATGACCTTGTCCCACTTGGCCATGTCATCCGCGGAGAGGGCGTAGTCGGCAAAGGGCTTGTTCATCTCGTTGAGGACCACGTTGCGCTCGTCGTCGCCCGCGCGGTGAGGCATAGCCTGCCAGATCTCGTCACAGGTGAAGCACAGGATGGGGGCAAAGAGCTTGGTGATGGTGTCCAGAATCAGGAACAGAGCGGTCTGGGCGGAGCGGCGGCTGAGGCCGTCCTTCTCCTCGCAGTAGAGCCGGTCCTTGATGATGTCCAGATAGAAGCTGGACAGCTCCACCACGCAGAAGTCGTTGATGGCGTGGGAGACCACATGGAACTCGTAATTGTTATAGGCGGCAAAGCACTTCTCAACCAGCTCGTTGAGCTTGGTGACCGCCCACTTGTCCAGCTCCAGCATCTCCTCGGGAGAGACCAGGTGGTTGGGGTCGAAGCCCTCCAGGTTGCCCAGGCAGTACCGGGCGGTGTTGCGGAACTTCAGATAGTTCTGGGAGAGCTGCTTGAAAATGTTGTCGGAGCAGCGCACGTCCACATGGTAGTCAGCGGAGCCAGCCCACAGACGCAGCAGGTCGGCGCCGTACTTCTTAAAGATGTCGGCGGGGTCCACGCCGTTGCCCAGGGACTTGTGCATGGCCTTGCCCTCGCCGTCCACGGTCCAGCCGTGGGTGACGCACTCCTTAAAGGGAGCACCCTGGCCCAGAGCGCCCACCGCGGTGAGCAGAGAGGACTGGAACCAGCCGCGGTACTGGTCAAGACCCTCCAGGTACATGGTGGCAGGCCAGAAGCCCTGGTCCTTCTTCATGGAGGCGAAGTGGGTGGAGCCGGAGTCGAACCAGCCGTCCAGGGTGTCCTCCTCCTTGGTGAAACCGCTATTCTTGCCGCAGTGGGGGCAGGTGAAGCCCTCGGGCAGGATGTCCTTGGCCTCCATCTCATACCAAGCGTTGGAGCCCTTCTCGCCGAAGAGCTTGCTCACGGCGGCGATGGTCTCGTCGGTGCAGATGGGCTTGCCGCAGTCGGCGCAGTAGAACACGGGGATGGGCAGGCCCCAACGGCGCTGACGGGAGATACACCAGTCGGCACGCTCCCGGATCATGGACTTCATCCGGTCAATGCCCCAGCCGGGCACCCAGCGCACGTCGTCACAGGCGGCGCAGGCCTCGTCCTTGAAGGCGTCCACGGAGCAGAACCACTGGGGAGTGGCCCGGAAGATGATGGGGTTCTTGCAGCGCCAGCAGTGGGGATAGCTGTGGACGATCTCCTCGCTGGCAAAGAGAGCGCCGCTCTCCTTCATGTCGGCCAGAATGACGGGGTTAGACTCATCGGTCTTCATGCCCGCGTACTTGCCGGCGTAATCGGTGTGGCGGCCCTGGTCGTCCACGGGCACCACCATGTCGATCTTGTAGCGCTTGCAGGTCTCATAGTCGTCGGCGCCGAAGCCGGGGGCGGTGTGGACGCAGCCGGTACCGGAGTCCATGGTGACGTACTCGGCGGTGCACAGCTGAGAGGTCTTGTCCAGGAAGGGGTGCTGGGCCAGCATATACTCGAAGTCAGCGCCCACAAACTGCTTGACGATCTCATAGCCCTCAAAGCCGCCGATCTTCATGACCTTGGCGCACAGGGCCTCGGCCATGATATACATCTCGCCGTTGTTGGCCTTCACCAGCACGTAGCTCTCACGGGGGTGAACGGCGATGGCCAGGTTGCCGGGCAGGGTCCAGATGGTGGTGGTCCAGATGACGAAGTACATCTTGGAGATGTCGCCGTACTGGCTCAGCTTGCCCAGGTCGTCCTTCACCTGGAACTTCACATACACGGTGGTACAGGGGTCGTCCTGATACTCAATCTCGGCCTCGGCCAGAGCGGTCTCGTCCTTGGGGCACCAGTAGACGGGCTTGAGGCCCTTGTAGATGTAGCCCTTCTTGTACATCTCACCAAAGACCTTTACCTCTTCGGCCTCAAAGCCGGGGTCCATGGTCTTGTAGGGGTGCTCCCAGTCGCCCAGCACGCCGATGCGCTTGAAGCCCTCCATCTGGATGTCGATATACTTCTGGGCGTAGTTGTGGCAGGCGGTGCGGAACTCGGGCACGCTCATCTGCTTGCGGTTGAGCTTCTGCTCCTTGATGATGGCAGACTCAATGGGCATACCGTGGTTGTCCCAGCCGGGGATATAGGGGGTGTAGTAGCCCCGCATGGCGTACATACGGGTGATGAAGTCCTTCAGGGACTTGTTGAGCGCGTGGCCCATGTGCAGGTTGCCGTTGGAGAAGGGAGGGCCGTCGTGAAGGGCAAAGCGGGGCTTGCCCTCGTTCTTTTTCAGCATCTCGTGATACAGGTCCATATCGTTCCAGCGCTGGAGCATGTCGGGCTCCCGCTTGGGCAGGCCGGCCCGCATGGGGAAGTCGGTCTGGGGGAGATTGATGGTCTTGTTGTAGTCCATGTTTGTGTGCCTCCTGTTGATCTTGAAAAAGAATGAGTTTCCGTCTGTTATTTCCGCTTTTCCAGCAGCTTGCCGGAAAAGACAACCAGGCCGCAGCTCCGGCAGAGCCAGGCGCCGGGAAAGGTGGGGAAGGGGTCTCTGGTAAAC
>DBFWXD010000090.1:0-3386 GCA_048215895.1 Eubacteriales bacterium | reverse complement strand
CGTGCAGCTTGCCGTCGCAGGCCGTTACATAGGCCTCCACAGTGGCATAGTAGCCCTGATAATAGCTGTCCGGTACATCGTACCCACTTCGGGCCAGCCCCAGCACAGCCCATTCACCGCCGATAGACCCTACCTGCGGGTTCTGTACGGTGCGGTACATATATTCTGCGGTATCCTGCACCGCATCGTTCAAGGTCTCTTTGGATACGGCCGCCTGTGCTCCCGTCAACAGGCCTGTGGTCAGGGACAGGGCAAGCACAAATGCGAATCCGCGCTGTTTCCATTTCTTCATATGACCGAGTCTCCTTCTGCTTTTTCTTCGGAAGGCCCTGCAGGTTTCCCCCAGGCACTGAGCCAATAGCTCCACAAATGCTTCATGGCCAGCTTGCTAAGGACAGGTATACCCATCAGCTCCATGGCCCTTTTATTGGTGCATCGCTTTTTTTGAAACAGCTTCTTGAGCTCCGGCGGGATTTCTTCTTCCTCCGGTGGGCGCCAGCTCTTTCTGACAAGCCCGCACATGCGTTCTGCCAGTTCTGCCTCCCGCTCCGTCAGGGGAGAACCAATCCGTTCACAATACGCCCTGAATCCGTCAGCGGATACCCGCTCCGGCCAGTCTGGCGGCCACCGCTTTTGCTCTTCCAGCCTCTTCCGGAATCCTCTGGCCGCCCAGCAGGCTTTATTGATGTTTCCAAACCGCTGCTTCAAATAAACCTGGCGAATGGGACTGAGCTGATATGTCCGAGGCTTATGCCCCGGATGGTCCATTGTCACCACCACAGCCTCCAAAAGCGCCTCATCCGTATAGCTCTCATAAATCTGCCGGCCAATATTCCCTTTGGGGTCAAAAATTCTCCACAGGTCCGGATCCATCGCCTGTCTGGAAGTTCCCTGCTCTCCCCGGCTTTCCTCGTCCAGCTCTGAGAGCCACTGGCGGTATCCCCGCAGCTCTTTTTCCGTCAGCTTTTGCTCTTTGAGCATTATACCGCTCACCTCAACAAGTAAAGGCACGCTCTCCCATTGGGTGAACGTGCCTTGTATCGGTACATCCCACCCATTTTTCCACAATCAGGTCTTGCCGACTGGACGGCGGGGGCAGGCCCGTACCGGTTTCCCGGAGTTTCACCCAACTGTGTTTTCTGTTTGATTGTGGGCAGGGCCGCCCGGCAGGTCGAATTCGGTCTGCCGGGCTCCTGCTCGAGTAAGGAGGGGCTCCCTCTATCCTTACCGGGGGAGCCCCCATACAGCCCGGCCTGGTTTTGCAGACCGGAGCCAAACGGGGCCTTTATGGTTCTTCCAGAGTCTCAGGCCTTCTCCGCCTTGCTCTCCAGAAGCCGCATCAGAATGGCGGCAACCTCAGCGCGGGTGGCCTGGCCCTGCGGGTCCAGACGATTTCCATCCTTTCCGGTAATCAGCTTCTCCGCATAGGCCCACTCCATAGCCCGGGTTGCCCAAGCGGAGGTATCCGCACCGTCGGCAAAATCCTGTAGACTGGCCGTTTTGCTCACATCCCAGCCTTTAAGCTTTGCATAGCGGTACAGGATGGAGGCAATCTGCTCACGGGTCACGCTGCCCTCCGGGTCAAAGCCCGCACCTGTGCCGCTGACGAGACCAGTCTGGCTGGCCCAATCCACAGCCTCGGCGTACCACGCATCCGGCTTCACATCCGGGAAACCGGATGCGCCAGACGCCTCAGGCTCGCCCTCCAGCCGCCACAGCGCCGTAACCAGCATCGAGCGGGTCATGGGGCCGTTGGGAGAGAAGGTGGTTTCACCCGTTCCGGTCAGGATACCGTTCTGGTAGGCATACACCACCGCGCCGTAGAACCAGTCCTCCTCCTTCACATCCGTAAAGGGCATATCCACCACCTCGACAGGCAGCGCCACGAAGGTGCTCAAGTGGGTGGTGGTCAACTCAAGGAAGCGCTTTCCACCAGTCTTGACACACTTGCCCACCAATTGTTCCACAGAACCGTCGTCGCTGATCTGATAGACGACATAGCTCTTGCCCACCTCAAACGCCTTGTTCTCCACCGGCAGATAGAGGGTGATGGACTTGCCGCCGAAAGCGGTTACCTTCTCCTTGCCGGAGCGGATGGTCACCTCGGTCACAGAGCAGTCCTTCAGGGCCTCCTCGGTCACATCCTTCTGTCCCTTCAGCAGCCCACCGGCGTTCTCAGCTTTACCGGCGGCCACCGTCACGGTGACCGCGCCACCCTCCGTCGTTTCGGAAATGGAGGTCAGGACATCCCGGGACAGAAGCACCCGGCCCAGATCGCTCTGTATGGATACACTCGCCTTTGTCTCTTCCAAAATAGCATCCACGGCGCCCTTGGGGAATGTGACCTCCAGGCTGGTGGCCTCACTGTCCATCTCGGGAGAGATGGCAATGATCTCCGCCTCGCCTTCCACTGCATTCTCGATCATCGTTTCGATCTCTTTTTCGGTAAGCTCCACCTTGGCGTTGCCGTCCTTATCCACATTGGCCCCCGGCTTCACATCCACGGTTGGAACGTCCGGCTTTTCAGGCTGCTTGTCAAAGTCCTCCTTGGCCAGCGCGGTTTTCGCGCTGTTAATTTTACTTTGGCTGGCCTCAGGGTCCGTCAGAACCTCCATGGCGTCCATATAGACCTCGTTGGCCTCCAGAACCTCGTCGTCGTACTCGCTCCGCAGCTCGGCCACGGCCCAGGTAAGGGAGCCCTTGTCACCCACGTTCACGATACTGGAACTGCCCCAGGCGGAATTGTCTGCGTTCAAGTCTGCGCCATATCCCCAGACGGTGAACTGCCAGCGCATGACCTCGCCGTCCGACATCTGCCAGTTCGAAGCGCCCACGCCGGGGAAGTCGTTGTCCACGCTGTACATCCAGCCGGACATGTTGTGGTAATCAAACTCGCTCAATGTCTTATCGCTGCTGTCACCCATGTTGACGGAGCCGGCATGGTCCAAGATGTACTGTGGGATTTTGGCTTTGGTCTGGTTCACAGGCTTCACACCGGCCAGGTAGAAGCTGTTGGTAATGCTTCCGGTGTTCTCCCAGTCGTAGCCGTTCTCGCTGAGCAGGTCGGTAATGACCACGCTGGCGGGGGTACGGTCATCCACAGTGACCAGGGTCGGCTTAATCAGATAGCCCAGACTCAAGGTGTTTGCGTCCATAGACACCGCCACCTCGATCCGTCCGGCGTGGTCAGCAGGGATGGCCTGCATAGCGGCCAGCGCCTTGTTCAGGGCCGCGATGATGTTATTTTCGATGAAGTCCTCGGCGGGCAGAGCGGCGTTGATATCCGCAATTCCCTGCTCATATGCGGCCACCAGCTTTTTCCAGTTTGCTTCGCTGTAGTCGCTTTTCTTATACTTGTTAAATGCTTTTTCCAGGTTGTCCAGGGC
>DBFWXD010000009.1:0-2062 GCA_048215895.1 Eubacteriales bacterium | reverse complement strand
ACCATGTGGACAAGGGTGAGCTTGGAATCAAGACAGGCAAAGGGTTTTATGATTATGGGGGCCGAAGCCGCGAGGAGCTCTGTGCCAAACGGGACAAACTGCTGTTTCAAGTGCTTCGCGCCACAAAGGATCTGATCAACGAGCGTATTTAGGGGGAAAACCATGCAGGACGTAGTAATTGTAGAAGCCTGCCGCACGGCAGTTGGTTCCTTTGGCGGCAGCCTGAAACCTCTGGATGCGGATGATCTGGCGGTTTCTGTCATAAAGGGTGCCCTGCAGCGGACAGGACTGGATCCACTGCAGGTGGATGAGGTAATTCTGGGGCACTGCAGGCAGTCCTCTGATATGTCCAATACGGCCCGGTATGCCGCCCTTCGTGCTGGAATCCCGGAGGAGGTGCCCGCGAATACGGTCATGTGCGCCTGCGCCTCTGGTATGCTGGCGGTCAACAATGCCGTCAACGCCATCCGGACCGGGCAGGCGGAAGTCGTCCTGGCCGGCGGCACGGAGAGTATGAGCAATGCCATTTTCTATCTCTCCAATGCCAGATGGGGAGTTGGAACCGGGACTACCCAGCTCAAGGACTCCCTGACGGAAGCCCAGTTCTGCTCTCAGCCCCAAGACATTTATGGACGGTTCAATATGGGGATCACTGCAGAGAATGTGGCCGCCAAGATGGGGATTACCCGGGATGAGCAGGATCAATTTGCCCTAGCCTCCCAGCAGAAGGCGGCTGCGGCCATTGCCTCTGGGCGGTTCCGGGACGAGATTATCCCCTTGACGGTTCCACAGGGCAGGAAAAAGGAGCCGATTGTCTTTGACGTGGACGAATTCCCGCGGGAAACCTCCCTGGAAAAGCTGGCCAAACTGAAGCCTGCATTCCTGGATGGAGGAACTGTGACCGCCGGAAATTCCTCCGGGCGCAACGACGGAGCCTCTATGCTGGTACTGATGAGCGGACAGAAGGCAGCTGCTCTTGGCCTAAATCCCCTGGCCCTAGTGCACGGTATATCGTCCGCCGGGGTTGACCCGGCCTATATGGGGCTGGGGCCGGTACTTGCAACAAGAAAAGTTTTGAAGCAGACAGGCCTGTCACTAGATGACATCCAGTTGATGGAGCTGAACGAGGCATTTGCAGCCCAGTCTATCGGGTGTATCCGGGAACTCCACCTGGAAGCACGTATGGACGTAATCAATGTTAACGGCGGAGCGATTGCCCTTGGACACCCGATTGGATCCTCGGGCAGCCGGATCCTGGTGACACTGGTGCATGAGTTGCGCAAGCGTAAGCTGAAATACGGCTTGGCCACCCTATGCGTTGCGGGCGGCATGGGCATGGCAACCGTTGTAGAGGTTCTTTGACTAAGGCAAAGCACAAAGGAACCTGACCGAACTGATTGGGCAAATAAATAGGAGGATTAAAGATGGCAGCAGATATGGAAATGCTGAAAGACTATTTAGAGGACAAACTGGTGAAAGCGCGGACGGCCTTGACTGCACTGGAACCGTATACGCAGGAACAGGTGGACGCTTTGGTAAAGGCCTGTGCTAAAGCGGTATTCGACCATGCGGAGGAGCTGGCCGGGAATGCTGTCGAAGAAACTAGGATGGGCGTTTACGAGGACAAGGTGGCCAAGAACCGGAGTAAGGCGCGGGTGATCTGGTGGTCGCTCAAGGGAAAAAAATCCGTGGGGATCATCGACGTGGACGAGGCCAGCGGGATTACTAAGGTGGCTAAGCCCGTGGGGGTAGTAGGTGCGATTACCCCCACCACCAACCCCATTGTCACCTGCATGTCCAACTCTATGTTCGCCCTGAAATGCCGAAACCCCATCATTATTGCCCCCCATCCCCGCGCCATGGGATGCTGCATCAAGACGGTGGAGTACATGAATGCCAACCTCAAGGCGCTGGGGGCTCCGGATCACTGCATCCAGATCCTTGACATCAAATCCCTGGATCTGACCAAGATGCTGGCCGCATCTGTGGATGTGATTATCGCCACCGGCGGTATTGACATGGTGCGCTCGGTCTACTCCTCCGGCAAGCCAGCCTTGGGTGT
>DBFWXD010000089.1:0-2978 GCA_048215895.1 Eubacteriales bacterium | reverse complement strand
GAAATGATGGCGTTCACCGCCACAATCACCAGAATGATAAAGCCGTCCAGCCAGTCCTGCCCGCCGCTGGCCGCCAGAGACAGCCCCGCCGCCCCCAGCAGCACCAGGATCATCGGGTCCTTCAGCTGTCCCAGCACCCTGCGCAGAAGGCCCGGTCCCTCCGGGGCGGCCAGTTCATTGGGCCCCAAGTCCTCCAGACGGGACTTGGCCTCCCGCTCCGTCAGCCCCTCCCAGCTGCTCTCCAGCTCCTTCATAATATGAGAGGCCGGCCGGCTGTACCAGTCGTCCATATTCTCACGCTCCCTTCCAGTTTGTTCCAATTATAGCCTTGAGCCTGTCCGCTTTTGGGGGAATTTTGGGAGAGAAAAAAATGTAGGGGGGCACGCGCTCCCCCCTACCCCTCTTCCTTCAGCGTCAGCAGCGTCCGGGCCACATTGTCCGCCCACAGCCGGGCGCCGTCGATGGCCTCGGTGAGGGTATTGCCGTGGCCCCCCACCTCCACCAGGATGGAGCCGGGCAGCAGCTGCTGATTATAGCGGCTGTTACGCAGGACGATGGGCCGGGCCAGGCTGGTATAGCCCCGCACTAGATTGCGCTGGAGGAGGACGGCAAAGGCCAGATTGTCCTTCCACCCTGGAAAGTCCGCCCCACCCCCGCTGGAGCCGATGACCATCATCACCTGGGCCACCTTTTCCCCCGCCTCGGTGGACACCATTTTATAGATCTCTCCCTCGCTTCCCTCCAGGGCGTCCCGGTGGACATCCAGCACCACCTGGATGGTGGGGTACTTCTCCAGCCACTGCTCCACCGCCGCCTTGGAGCGGTCGTAGGCCTCGTTGTAGGAGGGATAATCAAAGAGGGTGGTGTCGTGGATCACCTGGAAGCCGTGGGCCCGGAAGACGGTGGCCATCTCCTCGCCCACCTTTACCACGTTGTGGGTGCAGTCGGTGGTGCGGTAGGGGTCGCTCTCCTCATAGGTATCCCCGTCGTTCTGGGAGTAGGCCTCGCTGCCGTGGGAGTGGACAATGAGAATCTGAGGTCCCTCCCCCAGGTTCACATCCACCGTTCCCTCCCGCAGCACCGACGCATCCAGGTCGAAGCTGGTGCGGTTATAGACATATACCTCCCCCTCCCGGAGATACTTGCTCCCCTCTTTCCCTTTTCCGGTCATCTCCACAATGCCCTCGCCTTGACCCGAAGGGGTAAGCTGGGGCTGCTCCTCGTCCTCCCCGTCCTGCTCCATAATGTCCCCCTCTCCGGAGGGGTCTTCCGTCTCGGTCCGGCCCAGGCGCAGCTGTTGCACGGCATCCTCTCCCGCGGACAGGAGGGGGCTGCTGTCCACCAGGAGCTTTCCCCACCCGGTGAGTGCCTCCTCTCCGGGAATGGCTCCCAGCCGGCTCTCCAGCAAGGCCACGGCCAGGGCCGGCTCCTGGCCCAGGCGGGACAGTCGCTCTCCCAGTCCGTCCAGGTCCGCCGTCAGGCTGAGACCCCAGACCCCCACCAGCACCAGCCCCAGGGCCACACCCCGGCGCAGAGCCCGTCCCACTGTTTTCTTGTCCCGTCCGCCCATATGTTCCACTCCTATCTTCCGTATGGACATGCTGATACCAGAGCATATGTCCCCCGGCGCGGCAATATGACGGGGGAGAAAAGCCGGGGGAGCCGCCTTGTTTTTTTCAGGGGAAAATAGTATAATATATAATCTAAAAATGGCGGCTTGTGCCCTTTGGGCCCAGCCTTTCACTTTAAACGCGCTGCGGCGCATGGAGGTTTTTATGGAACGCACCACCACCGTGATTTCTCCCCAGGATATCGAGGCCCAGCTGGAGCACTGCCGCGCCATTGCCCAGCTCACTGCTCAGTGGCCGGAAAAGCCCCTGGCCTTTGTAGATACCTATGGCTGTCAGCAGAATGAGGCGGACAGCGAGCGCATCCGGGGCTATCTGGAGGAGATGGGCTACGGCTTTACCGACGACGAGGAGAAGGCCCGGATCATCGTCATCAACACCTGCGCCATCCGGGAGCATGCCGAGCAGCGGGTGTTCGGCAACGTGGGCGCTCTGGTCCACGTAAAGCGCCGCCACCCGGAGCAGATCATCTGCCTGTGCGGCTGTATGGCCCAGCGGCCCCAGGTGGCTGAGAAGATCCGCCAGTCCTACCGCCATGTGGATTTGGTCTTTGGCCCCCACGCCCTGTGGAAGTTCCCGGAGATGATCCATACCCTGCTCCTGCACCGGGGGCGCATCTTCCAAGTGGCCGATGAGGCGGGCTCCATTTCCGAGGGCATCCCCCTCATGCGCCAGGACAAGATCAAGGCCTGGGTGTCCATCATGTACGGCTGCAACAACTTCTGCTCCTACTGCATCGTCCCCTACGTCCGGGGCCGGGAGCGCTCCCGCCAGCCCCAGGACATTTTGGCCGAGGTGCGCCAGCTGGTGACCGAGGGGTACAAGGACATTACCCTCCTGGGCCAGAACGTGAACTCCTACGGCAAGGATCTGGAGAACCCCATGGACTTTGCCGACCTGCTGGAGCAGGTCAACGCCATTCCCGGAGACTTCCTCATCCGCTTTATGACCTCCCACCCCAAGGACGCCACCCAGAAGCTCTTTGAGACCATGGCCCGGTGTGAAAAGGTGGCCCCCGTGCTGCACCTTCCCTTCCAGGCGGGCAACGACCGGGTGTTGAAGGTGATGAACCGCCGCCACACCCGGGAGCAGTATCTGGAAAAGATTCGGGCCGTGAAGGCGCTCATTCCCGATATCGTCCTCACCTCCGACGTGATCGTGGGCTTTCCCGGGGAGACCACCAAGGAGTTTGAGGACACGCTGAAGGTGCTGGAGGAGGTGCGCTTTGACGCCCTGTTCACCTTCATCTTCTCCCCCCGGCCCGGCACCCCCGCCGCCGAGATGGACGACCCCATGAGCAAGGAGGAGAAGCTTGCAAACTTCAACCGCCTCACCGCCCTTCAGGACGCC
>DBFWXD010000088.1:0-3194 GCA_048215895.1 Eubacteriales bacterium | reverse complement strand
GTACCCTGGAAGAATGGGCGGCAGAGGGCTTTCGCAGCGGAGAGCCCCTCGTTTTTGTGGGAGCCGTGGGCATCGCGGTGCGGGCCATCGCTCCCTTTGTGAAGAGCAAGACCTCCGACCCGGCGGTGGTGGCGGTGGACGAGGGGGGCACCTATGCCATTGCCCTGCTCAGCGGCCACCTGGGAGGCGCCAACGACCTGGCCCGGCAGATTGCCGGGGTGTCCCAGGCTCAGGCGATCATCACCACGGCCACCGATGTGCACGGCCTGTTTCCCGTGGACCAGTGGGCCAGACGCCAGGGGCTGCGGGTGGAAAACCCGGAGCGGATCAAGCTGGTGTCCTCCAAGGTGTTGGCCGGGGAGCCCATTTTGGTCAAAAGCGCCTGGCCCATTGGGGGTACAACCCCGGCAGGGGTGCAGCAGACCCGGGAGGAGCCCTGTGATGTGGACATTAGCTGCCGCCCGGGCCTGGGAAATGCCCTTCATCTGGTGCCAAGGGTCGCCGTGCTGGGCGTAGGCTGTAAGCGGGGGACACCGCAGCAGGCCCTGGAGCAGGCTTTTGCCAATTTGTTGGCTCGGGAAGCGCTCAGTCCTCTGGCGGTGGGCAAGGTATGCTCCATCGACCTCAAAAAGGACGAGCCCGGCCTGCTGGCCTTTTGTGACGAGCACAGCCTGCCCCTGGAGACCTACTCTGCCGGGGAGCTGGCAGCGGTGCCCGGGGAGTTTCCCGCTTCTGACTTTGTACGCAGGGTCACCGGAGTGGACAATGTGTGCCAGCGTGCCGCGGCCCTGGGCAGTGCCGGCGGGGCCGAGCGGCTGCTGGGAGAAAAATATCAGCGGGAGGGCGTGACCATGGCTTTGGCCCTGGGCGAGCCCGCGCTGGACTGGAGGATCTATGAATAAGATCTATGTGGTGGGCCTGGGGCCCGGAAAGGAAGAATATCTCTCCGGTCAGGCCCGGGCCGCCCTGGAAGAGGCCCAGGTGCTGTGCGGCTATACGGTTTATGTGGACCTGATCCGGGATCAGTTCCCGGAGAAGGAGGTCTATACCACCCCCATGCGGCAGGAGACGGACCGCTGCCGCTGGGCCCTGGAGACCGCGTCCCAGGGAAAAACGGTGGCTCTGGTGTGCAGCGGCGACGCCGGGGTATACGGCATGGCTGGTCTGGTACTCCAGCTGGCCGTGGACTATCCGGATACGGAGATTGAAGTGGTACCCGGCATTACCGCGGCCCTGTCCGGGGCGGCGGTGCTGGGGGCCCCCCTGGGACATGACTTCTGTGTCATCTCCCTGTCGGACCTGCTTACCCCCTGGGATGTGATCGAAAAGCGGCTGGAGTGCGCCGCCCTGGGGGATTTTGCCCTGTGCATCTACAACCCCTCCTCCAAAAAGCGGGCGGACTATCTCCGCCGGGCCTGTGAGATTCTCCTGCGCCACAAGTCCCCCAAGACATGGTGCGGCTGGGTGCGCAACATCGGCCGGGAGGGGCAGGAGAGCAAGATATTGTCCCTGGAGGAGCTTCGGGAGGAGCAGGTGGACATGTTTACCACGGTCTTTGTGGGCAGCAGCACCACGGCGGTGTGCGCCGGGCGCCTGGTGACCCCACGGGGCTATAAGGAGACACCATGAGAGTGCTGGTGTTCGGCGGCACCACCGAGGGCCGTCTGCTGGCAGATGAGCTGGTGCGGCGGGGCCTGGAGGTCACCGTCAGCGTGGCTACCCCCCTGGGGGCGGAAGAGCTGAGCCGTTGTTCCGGCCTGGATATCTGGGTGGGCCGGAAGGATGCGCAGGAGCTGGAGCAGGCGGTAAAATCCTTTGACCGGTGCATCGACGCCACGCACCCCTATGCGGTTCTGGCCAGCGCCAACATCCGGACCGCCTGCCAGCGGGCGGGCGTACCCCTGGACCGGCTGGCCCGTCCGGAGAGCCTGGCGCAGGGCGTGGTGGAAGTGAGCAGCTGTACCCAGGCGGCGGAGTTTCTGGCGGGGCAGGAGGGGAACATCCTGCTGACCACCGGGTCAAAAGAGCTGTCCGCGTTCGGCGGGCTCTCCCAGGAGCGGCTCTATGTCCGGGTGCTCCCCTGCCACGAGAGCCTGTCCGCCTGCGAGGCGCTGGACATTCCCCACCGGAACATTCTGGCTCTTCAGGGGCCCTTTGGGCAGAAGATGAACGAGGCTATGCTGGAGCAGTACCACATCCGCTGGCTGGTAACCAAGGACGGGGGCGCGGCAGGTGGCTTTCCCGAAAAGCTGGCCGCCGCCCAGAAGCTGGGGGTGCCGGTGGTGCTGGTCAAGCGGCCGGAAGACAGCGGACTGGCCCTGGAGGAATTATGCAAGGAGGCGGAAGCATGGCAGAGCGAATGGTGAAGCTGGTGTCCATGGGCTGTGGGGCGGACAACCTCACCGCCCAGGCGCAGGCGGCGCTGGAGGAGGCGGACTGCCTGATTGGGGCGGACCGCCTGCTGAAGCAGGCTTCCGCCCGGCCGGAGCTCCCCCGCATCCGGGCGGTGCGGGGGGAGGAGATCCTCGCCGCGCTCCACACCTGTCCGGCCCTACGCCCCTGCGTTCTGCTCAGTGGGGACGCGGGCTTTTACTCGGCCGCGGCGGGGCTGATCCCCCTGTTGGAGCGGGAACATATCCCCTTTGAGGTGCTCCCCGGGGTGTCCAGCCTCCAGGCCTTTGCCGCCCGATTACACCAAGACTGGCAAGGCTGGAACCTTTACAGTGCTCACGGGCGAAATTGCGACCCTGTGGCGGCGGTCTGCCAGGGGAAGCCCGCCTTCTTTCTCACCGGCGGAACCCTGGGAAGCGCTGAATTATGCGGCTTTTTGACCCGGGCGGGGCTTGGCGGCCTGCGGGTAGCCGTGGGGGAAAATCTGTTTTGTGAAGGTGAAAAGCTTTACACTGGAACTGCGGCGGAATGTGCCAAAATGTCCTTTGCACCCCTCAGTGTCCTGCTGGTTCAGCCCGCCCCTCGCCCGGTAAAACGAACGCCGGGTATCCCCGATGGGGAGTTTGTGCGGGACAAGGTGCCCATGACCAAGCAGGAGGTCCGTGCCGCGATTCTGGGCAAGCTGGCGGTGGGCCCGCAGGACCTGTGCTGGGACGTGGGGGCCGGGACCGGGAGCGTCAGCGTGGAGCTGGCCCTTCAATGCAGAGAGGTTTGGGCCGTAGAGCGGGAAACGCCCGCCCTGG
>DBFWXD010000087.1:0-4807 GCA_048215895.1 Eubacteriales bacterium | reverse complement strand
CAACCGGGGTGGTGATGTCGTTGCCCAGCACCATATCCACCCTGGCCTCGATGAGCTGGCCCACCTCCACGGTATCCAACCCGGCGTGCTTGGCCAGGATCTTCTGCGTCATGGTCATTCCCATGGAACATTCCTCCTAATCGGATGATTTGCCCTTATCTTACCAGCCCCCTTGTCAAAAGAATGTAAACTATGTTACAATTAGAAAAAATTCTTTGGAAGGTCTGGATGATATGGACTTCACCCCCGATTTTCCCGCCCACATCTGGGAGCCCTTTGCCAAAAGCCGCCCCCCTATTCTCTGCGGGGCGGGCTATCTCATCTACCTGCAAAATACCAAGGCCACCTGCTTCTATTACCTGAAAAGCGGTCGGGTGAAGAGCTTCATCCAGTCGGAGGATGGCGAGGAGCGCATCCTCCATGTGTACGGCCCGGGCAGCCTCTTTGGGGAGGCCTCCTTCTTTGACGAGCTGCCCCGGGTGTCCTCCGCCGTAGCCCTCACCGACTGTCAGATTGTGGCCATTGACCGGGAGCTGGTCACCCAGGAGATCGCCAAACATCCGGAGCTGGCTTTGGCCATGATGAAATACCTGGCCCGGACGGTGCGCCTGCTGTCCGGACAGGTGGACCAGATGGCCTTCCGCCCCGCCCGGTGGCGGGTGGGACGGTTTCTCCTCTCCCTCTCCCCTGACGGCGGCGCGGCCCAGTGTACCCAGGAGGACATCGCCGCCGCCGTGTCGGTGAGCCGGGTGACGGTGAGCCGGATTTTAAATTCCTTTGCCCGAGAGGGGCTGGTGAAGATCGGCTACGGCACGGTGCAGGTGCTGAGTCCAAAGGCCCTGGATGAGCTTTGTAAACTATCCTAAAACGGAACGGGCGGGGAAGCAGCTGCTTCCCCGCCCTGTTTTTATGCTTTTCTTGTTATACCGCCTCTTCCTCCAGCGCGATGGCCCGGGCCATGGCAGCGTGGATGTTGGGCTGGAAGTTGTCCTCTCCCACCAGGTCGTACATGCCCGACTTCTTGAACACAGACATGGGCTGTTCGTTCACGTGGGAAAAGACCACCTGAATGTCCTTGTCCTTGCACTCCATATACAGCCGCATAAGGCCGTTGAGGGCGGTAATGTCCATTCCAGGCACCGCCCGCATACGCAGCACCAGCACCCGGCGGTGGGTATCCCGGTCCATGTGGGGGATCTTGTCCGCCGCACCGAAGAACATGGGGCCGGTGATTTCATAGACCATCACGTGGTCGGGCACGGGCATCATGCGCCCGTTGTCGTCGTCGGTCTCCTCCACATAGTCCCACTCTTTGATCTCCGCCACATCGGCCATGCGCTTCATAAACAGCAGGCAGGCCAGGGACAGACCCACGGCGATGGCCACCACTAGGTCAAAGACCACCGTGAGCACAAAGGTGAGGGCCAGCACGGCCACGTCGCTCTTGGGGGCGTGCTTGACCATGCTCACCACCGTACGCCAGCCGCTCATGTTGTAGGCCACCTGGAACAGGATGGCGGCAATGCAGGGCATGGGGATGAGGGCGGCGTAGGGCATGAGCAGCACCAGAACCAGCAGCAGCACCACCGCGTGGACCATGCCCGCCACCGGGGAATTGCCGCCATTTTTCACATTGGCGGCGGTACGGGCAATAGCTCCCGTGGCGGGGATGCCGCCAAAGAGCGCAGAAGCCGCATTGCCCACGCCCTGGGCCACCAGCTCCATGTTGGAGTTGTGACGGGCCTTGATCATCTCGTCGGCCACCACCGCCGAGAGCAGAGACTCGATGGCCGCCAGCACCGCGATGGTGAAGGCGTCGGGCAGCACCGCGGAAATGGTGCCATAGGAGAAGTCGGGCAGCTGGAGCGAGGGCAGGCTGCCGGAGATGGTGTACAGATCCCCGATGGTGTTGACTGGCAGGTCAAACGCCTTTACAGCTCCTGCTGTCACAAGAACCGCAATGAGGGAAGCGGGAATTTTCTGAACCAGCTTGGGCCACAGGAACAAAATGGCCAGGGCCAGCACACCCACCCCTACGGCCATGGGGTTCACCGTATGGAAGGTGTGGATGACCTCCTCCAGCTTCTCCATGGTCTCCACCGGAGCGTTCTGGAAGGTCAGGCCGAAGAAGTCCTTCAGCTGGCCGATGACGATGGTCACGGCGATGCCGGCGGTAAAGCCGGTGGTGATGGTGTAGGGGATAAACTTGATCATGCTGCCCATGCGCAGCACGCCCATGAGGATCAGCAGAATACCTGCCAGAACGGTGGCGGTGGCCAGTCCAGCCATGCCGCTGCGGGCCACGACCCCGGCCACAATGGTGGCAAAGGCGGCGGTGGGCCCGGCGATCTGAACTTTGCTTCCGCCCAGGGCAGAGATGACAAAGCCTGCCACAATGGCCGTATAGAGGCCCTGCTCCGGGGACACGCCAGAGGCCAGGGCCAGGGCGATGGACAGGGGCAGGGCAATGATGGCAACGATGATACCGGCGATCAGGTCCTTGATCAATTTTTCCTTGGAATAGCTCTTTAGGGAATGGACCAGTTGGGGGGTCAACTCTCTCATAAATGCGCTCTCCTTAACAGTTTTTTAACACACCCCCCTATCATAAGCGTTCCCCTTCGCTTTTGCAAGGATTTATTTTCAGTTTTCCATGGTTTTTGCATAATTTTTTGCAAAAGAACTGGGCTCCGGCATTCCGGCGCCCAGTTTTTGCAGCCTATTCTGCTTTTTCAGGACCACAACCCCTGAAGCTGACCCAGCAGCTCCAGGCTTTTGAACTTCAGCACGTACCCCTCGTCCTGTTCCGTCACCAGGGCCGCCTGTCCGGGGGTAAAATACCCGGCCTGGGTGGCCTCCTCCACCGTTTCGCTGGCCGCCCCCAGGCAAAGGGGCGGGAAGGCTACGCACCACCAGTTTTGTCCCTTCCCCTCTCCGATGACAATGCGCAGGGCATTATAGTTCCCGGCGGGCAGGGCAAAGCCCTCATACTCCTTGGTGGGGAACCAGCAGTTGGTCAGCTCAGCGGTGACCTGGTAGTCATACCCCGTCTCATTCACCACCGCCTGCCCCGCTTGGGCCAGGTCATCCAGGTGCTCCTCCAGGGCGGAGCGGGCCTCAGTTAGGGTGGCGTGTTCCGGATAAAAGCGCTCCGCCTGGGCCAGCACCTCATCCCGCACCCGCAGCTTCAGGGCCTGGTCCGCCTGGCTGTCTGAATTGGCAATCACATGAAAGCGGATGACGCTGTCCGCCAGTTCCTGCTGCTCCTGCCCCAGCCAACTGCCGGCCACCACCGCCGCCAACAGGCCAAACATCAGGGCCAATTCCCAACGCTTCAGCTTCCGATCCATTGCCGTCTCCTTTCAAGGCGGCAAAAAAAGCCGCCCATCACCATAAAGCTTATTTGCTTTACAGTATGGGCAGCTTCTAAATTTTTTAAACGGTCTGGGTCAAAAAAGTCTCGTGGCTGGTCTCCCGGAGGCGCTCATAGGCCTCCCGTGCCTCCTCCTCCCGCTCAAACAGGCCGAAGGCGGTGGGGCCGGTGCCGCTCATGCTGGCTCCCAGGGCTCCGCAGCGGATGAGTTCATTTTTGATCTCACACACCCGGGCCAGCTGGCGCTTGGAGAGGGCGTCCTCAAAGACGTTGTACATCCGCCGGGCCACCCCGGCCAGATCCCCGGCCGCCAGGGCCTCCATGGCCCCCTTGGTGTCCGGATGGCGACGCAGGCGCACCCGGTCGATCTGGGCGAAGAGGGCGGGCGTGGAGATGGGGAAGTCGGGCTTACACACCACCACCCAGCACTTGGGCAGAGGCGGCAGAGGCGTGAGCACCTCTCCCCGCCCTTCCGCCAGGGCGGTGCCGCCCATCACGCAGTAGGGCACGTCGGAGCCCACCTTCTCCCCGATTCTGGCCAGCTCCACCGGGTCCACCGGGGCGCCGTCCATCTCGTTGAGGGCCCGGAGCACCGCGGCGGCGTCGCTGCTGCCTCCGGCCATCCCGGCACAGATGGGAATGCGCTTGGTAATGGCAATTTCCAGCCCCCGGGGCGCCTGTCCCCGGGCCTCCCAATAGCGCAGAGCCGCCTGGGCCGCCAGGTTCTTTTCATTATTGGGAAGAAAATGCACGTTGGTCTTCACCCGCATCTCATCCCAGTCCAGGGGCTCCACGGTCAGATCGTCGGCCAGGGTGATGGACTGCATGATCATCCGCATATCGTGGTAGCCGTCCGGGCGTTTGGACAGCACGTCCAAGGTGAGATTCAGCTTTGCATTGGCCTGGATGAACATGACAACACACTCCCTTTAGTCCCGAATTTTTCTTGCCTCCAGATAGAAACGCTTGTCGTGGGCCTCCCCCATGGAGAAGGTCTTCCGGGGCAGCACCCCGTCGTGGATCACCGTGGGGAACAGCTCCTCCTTGCCCATGGCGGGCAGGAGGAAGGCGATGGCATCTTCCCGCTCTTCCGCCAGGCGCTGGGCCACGTCGGCGCCGTGGATGTAATCGATGCGGCTGCCCGGATGGGCGGCACAATATTCGTCCAGAAATACCTGGAGCGTCCCCACAGGCAGCTGCTGCCGGGGGCTTGTCACCGTAATGTCGCCCTTACTCCAGCGGCTGGCAGTGAAGGACAGCACATGCCCCTCTCCCCTGCCCTGGACGGCGGAGGGATAATAGGTCATCAGCGCATCCAGCAAGTCTTCCGGCTTTACACCGAAAACCACACGGTGGATGGGCTCAAACTCCAGGGATTCGTCGTGGAGATTTACCAGCTCACACAGGGCGTACCGGGAGGGCAGCTTGTCCCAC
>DBFWXD010000086.1:0-10728 GCA_048215895.1 Eubacteriales bacterium | reverse complement strand
TCCTGAACAGCAAGGCCCGTATACCAGCTGTCATCCTCCCAAAAGGAGAAGGAGTAGCGCACATAGTCGGGTCTCGGCTCCTGCTCCAGGCGCAGAGAGACAAAATAGGCGTTGGCCGCCTGCCACAGGGGGTGGATCAGCAGCCCCGGGCCCCCATCGTAAAACACGTTGGCCAGCTGGCCAAACTGTGCATAGGCGTCCTCCCCCACAAACTCCCCTTCTCCTTCCATGATTCGGTTGGTTCTTCCCAGGTCCTGAAGCCGGAACAGGCCAAAGGGCGTCTTGTGTACCGCCATTTTCCGCTCATAGTCGATGGAATACACCCTTGGGTTGTGGGGCCAGGTGTATCCCTTGTACCGCATAGGCGATAGGTCCATGGCTACGCCTCCTTTCAATCAATAGAGATAAAATCCGCCGTCATACCGGCGGCTGTCCCGGCGGAACGCCCGGTCGGTCTGCTCCGCCCAGGTCAAATCTCCGCTGGACTGCAAAGGCTCCCGGCCACCGGAACGGAAACCGTCTCCTCGCCCGGTCTGAGACAGAAAAGCTTCCTGATTAAAAAGCCGCCTGGCCGCCCCAAGTTCCGCCTGGCTCCAGCCGGCCGCTTGCTTTGCCGAATGGAGGGCGCGCTCCTCTGTCCCGGTCCCAGCTGCTTCTCCCGGCCCGTCCAAGGCCCGGTCCATCTGCCGCAGCTGCGTCAGCAGAGGAAGCTCCGCTTTCTCCCTTTGCCCCTGCACCGAAGGCTGAGAGAGGGACGGCTCCCTCTCTCCCGCCGCAGCCAGCAGACCTTCATCCAAGCTTTGCCTCTCCCAGTCCGGGTTCTCTTCGCTGTTCTCCCGGTCCTCGAACCAGTCAAACGCTCCTTCCGTGTCCGTCTCAGTCTCTTCCCGGAGTGCCAAGGCAGACAGGGCCTGTTCCAGGCGCTTTGCCTGCTCCAACAGAGCGTTTTTCTGCTCCTCCGGCTGTTCCAGATAATCCGTCATGCGCCGCCCCCTCCTTTCAGCTGCTCAAACCGTGCCTGGTCAAAGCAGGGGTTTTCCATGCCCTCGCCAACCGTCTCTCCGGGCCGGCCGCACACCGGGCAGTGTTCCTCCAACGCCCTGGAGCGGCAGGAGGGACACAGCCGCTCCAGCCGCTCCTCCCCGTCCAGCACCTCATTGGCCAGACACCAGAGGTAGTCCCGGTGCTTCATCTCCCGGGCCCGCTGTTCGGTGGGCAGGGCGCCAAAGGCCTTCAGCACCCGCCACCGCAGCCGCTCTCCCGGGTCATCCCGGAGTTTTTTTTTAGCGTTTCCAGCTCTTCCTCCCCCAGACTGGGGCCGGGATTGCACTGTCGGCTAAATGCGCTCCACTTCCGGGCCAGGGCGGCAATTTCCTCCGCCGTCAGAGCCGCCAGCACCGCCCGTCCATCGGGAAAAACCGGGGTGTGGTCCTCGCTCTGCTCCAGCGCCCGGGCCAGAAGGCAGGCGTTGGAGCACAGGGCCCGCTCCCCAGCCTCCTGGGCCAGTTCTCCAGCCTCCCGCCGGGCCTGAAGGACCTCCAGGGCAGAGAGAAGGCGCAGGTCCATGCCGTTTTCCAAGCTTATCCGGTCCCGTCCGGCCAAAATGGACCAGCCCATCTCTTACACCTCCGTCTCAATGCGCCGGGTGGCCACCAGAGTGACCTTCTCCAGCACCATACTGCCGATGGTGGCATTTTCCTGAATGGAGCTCCACTGACAGTCGGAGTAGATAATCTTCCGGTCCGGCTTGCAGATGGCCAGGGAAAAGCCGTCCAAAGCATAGAAGTCCACCCCGTCCCGAATGGCCTCATCGGTGGCATACAGCCGGGTCAGCTCCACCACATGCGTGGCCTGACCGGGAACCGTGGCCACCGGCTCCGATTCGCCGAAGGCCTCCACCGCGATGCTGCTCTTGGTGGTCTTGGCGGTGTAGCTCTGCACCACTGCCAGACGCACGCCGTCCGCCTCCAGATAGATGTCGCTGCTGGTGGGAAATCCTGCAATACTCATTTGTTACCTCCTTCTCTCCCCGGGCTTAAACCGTAATGTGGGCCGTCAGCCAGATCTGGTTGAGGCCGTGGGCCACGGTGAAGGAGAACTCCACCAGACACCGGGTGGCGTCCTCGGGGTCAGCCCGGACCGCCACATTCTCATAGCCGGTGATGATCTCCCGGCTGAGCTTGTTTTCCAGCTCCAGCACCACCTGGGAGCGGATGGCCCCCCGGCTCTGCTGGGTATTTTTGGCCCGGCGGAACTTACTGCGCAGGGCAGTACGCAGGCCGGGGATCACATCGTCCACCACCCGGATGGTGGTCAGATCCCGCCAGGTACTGTCCGCGCTCTCTCCGCTCATGGTGCGGGTGGTCACACCCCGCACCACACTTACCGCGCCGCCCACCTGTTCCACGGGCGTAACGCCGCCCAGAATGAGCAGATCCAGCTCATTGTCCTCATATCGCTGGGAAAGGCCATAGAGCCCCAGCAGCTCCGCGCCGCCCAGGGGGATGGCAGGGTCGCTCTCTCCGGCAATGGCTCCTGCCACCGCAGCGGCCAGGGAAATTCCCGTCAGGCTCTCCCCCTCCTGGTCCACGCAGCCGGGCGCCACCAGAATCATCCGCTCGCAGTTGAGATTTTTGGCCCGGGCGGTGAGCTCCTCCACGCTCTCACCGGCTCCTCCGGCCACCACACCCAGCCGCTCCCGGCGCAGCTCGGAAGCGGACATGACGCTCTCCTTCAGCTTCTGCTGCACACTCTCCTGGGTACTGTCACAGACCACCAGGGCCAGATCTTCCAGCCCGGCGAGCAGCTCAAAGGCCGCCTCATAGCCGCTCTCGTCCTCCACCGGCACCGCCGCCACGCCGGAAGCGCCGTTTTTCAAAATCAGACGGATGAGCTCTGCCATGTCCTCACCGCCGGCGGAGCCGAAGACCGCCACCGCCTTGTCATAGCTGGTGATGGTCTGGGCCTGCCCCGCCGGAGCCACCGTATTGATGGCGGCCAGGCCCACCAGCTTGCCGCTGCCGCTGCCGCTGACCACCGTGGATGCGTCATAGGTGGAATAGACCCCCGGACGCTGATGTACCGTAATGCTCATGGTTTCACCACACCTCGCAATTCAAAGTCCACAAATTCGCCGCCGCTCCCGGCCGCCGCGCTCAGGTACACCGTGCATACCGCCTGAACGGGCCGCCGCAGCCGTCGGCTCTCCCCGTCATACTCCGTCTGGCCGCAGGAGAATTCCTCCACCCGCAGCCCCTCCGGGCCGCCCAGAATTAAAGCCTCCGCCAGCTGGTCAAAGGCCCGCTGAAGCTGCTGCCCGTCCCCTTTTTCTGTGGTGTAGAGGTCAAGGCCAAAGGTGATCTTTGCCTTTTTTCCAAAAATCTCCTCCCAGCAGCCCGTCTCCTCATTCAGCCGCTCGCCCAGATAGTCCTGAAACCCGGCACTCTCCGCCTGGCACCCCCGGAGGGACACCACGGACACGGGGCCCGCTTCTGTTCTCAGTGTCCGCGCAAATGCGGCCTCAGCCAACACGCCGCAGCTTGTCAAATATTCCGCCATCGTCTGGCACAGCTGCTCCAGTCCTCCGTTCACGCTTCCACCTCGTCTCTTGGATACAGCACCGCCCACCAGTAGGGACAAATACCCCGCCCCACTCTGTGGGCGTTGCGCACCCGGTATTGCTGCCCTCCGCACTCCACCAGGGTGTCCAGATCCAGCATCTGGTCCGGAGGGCCCAGGTATAATAGCCTCTCCTGCCGGCTCATGCCCAGTGGGGTGGGCAGCTGCTGATCATTATGTTCCTCCAGTACCGGCTGGAGGAGGGCCCGCAGGGGCACTTCCTCCTCTCCCCGGTAAAGGATGACCTGCTGGCCATAGCGGTTCAAAATGCCCCGCCATTCCCGCTCCATCATCCTCACACCCCCTTAAAGGAAAAGCCCGTGTCTCCCAGCCAGGGAGCCAGCAGGTTCAGCGCCTGCTGGCCGCGTCCCGCCCCGGCGCCGGGCTGCCGGTGAATGGTCAAATCTCCCGCGGTAAAGGAGGTCACATCTCCGCTGCCGCCGCACTCGTCCAACGCATCCATCACCAGCATGGCAGCGGCCAGGGGGAACGCGGCAGAGCAGTCCTCCGGCGTTACTCCCGCCTTCAGCTTCCCGGCCAGCTGCCCCTCCACCGCCTGGGCCAGGAGGAGCAGCAGCTCCTCCCGGTCCTCGGGTGCGCCCATGGCCCTGCAAAGGGCAATGATCCGCTGGGTCATGTTAAACCTCCAGCACCCGGCTGGCCTCGGGGAAGACCTTGGCAAAGCCGGCAATGGTGGTGATGGCCGCCCGCTCCAGCTGGCGGTCAATGAGCTTGTCGTACTCCACCATCACGTCGCTGCCCTGCACCATCTCCAGGGCAAAGCGCTTGTCCAGACCGATGCAGGTGCCCTCAGGCAGCACGCTGGTGCGCAGCAGGGTAGCGCCCAGGGGCGTGGTCAGCTTACCGGTGCCCTGGAAATTGAGACCGGTGAGGGGGTTCTGGAACTCGGTGAGCTTCAGAAGCTTCACCATCACGTCCCCGGACACCAGCAGGGCGTTCATCTCATAGGGGTCAAACTTGGCCCAGAAGTTCACCAGGTCGTCATAGGTCAGAGTACCGCTGCCGGCCACGTTGTCCACCGAAGCGGCATTGTCGTTGCCGTCGCCATTCATCAGCACATCCACCGCATCAGCAAGCAGCGTGCGGGAGATGTGAGCGCCCATCTGGCGCAGGGTGACGGAGAAGAGGTCCAGCTTCTGGTAGCGCACCGCCTCATAGCTGGCCACCAGCATTCTGCCCCGCTTGCGCAGCTTCACCAGGTTGGACTGAACCTTGATGGTGGTGGAGGGGATCTGTGCGCCCTCGTCCACATAGCGCAGCTCCTTCTCCTCGCCGCCGGCCTGGGCGGTGATGGAGCGGTAGTCCATGCCGTCAAAACGGGTAGTGGCGGCAGTAATGTGGGGCAGCAGGTCCCCCTCCTCCATGCCCTGGCGGACGGTGCGGGCGATGTACTCGGGGAAGAGGACGGCGGAGTCGGCGGTACGGAAGAACTTCTCCACCACGTCGCTGCCCGCGCCCTTCACCTTGATGTCAAAACGCTTGAGCTGGCGCTGGAAGGCGTCCAGGCCCTCCAGGCTGGTGCCCTTGTAGCGCTCGCTGGGGTCCTGGCTCTCCAGCACCTGGGTAAAGGTGCGGCCAGCCTCCTGATACATCCCCTTGTCCAGCTTCAGATTGTCATAGGAAAAAGCCATTTCTCTTCGCTCCTCTCCAAAATTACAGGCAGATGACGGCGCTGCCGTCCTCATTCACACTGATTACGGTGGCGCTCACGCCCTCGGCGGCGGTTTTCACACCGCCCTTGCCGTCGGCGGCCAGAATGGCCGCACCCAGGGACAGGCCGGTGCCGGACACGGTCACAAAGCCCTTCACCTGCACCCCGGCAATGCCCGCCCTGGGCTCCAGGGCCACGCCGCAAAACTTGTCGCTGTCGGAGCAGGGGCCCACCTGGCCGTTGCCCGTCAGCTTGACCACCTGACCGCCCTTCACGCCTTCGTCGGCAAGAAAGGTGGCCACCACGGCGCCGATGCCGTCAAAAGAACACTTGCTCATTTCATTACCTCCCATTGTTAATTTTGAGAATAACCGCCCTATGTTGCTTCAAAGGGCGGGGCCTCACGTCACACCAAAAAAGCCCGGTCCGTCTCCCTGGGCTGTGTAGCTTTCTCTCCGTAGGAGAGCTGCGTCTTGATGGGGTAGCGCTCCTCCGCCCGTCGGGCAAAGGACTTGCCCAGCGCCTCCAGCTCTTCGGGATTAAGCTTGGCACAGGCGGATTTAACCACCCTCTCCTCCAGGGTGCTGTCAGCCAGCAGAGCCAGGCGCACCAGCTCCCCCCGGAGATTTTCCAGATACTTCCGGCCCAGCTGGGCCTCCCGCTCCAGCTGCTCCAGCTCACGCTCCCCGCCGGGACAGCCCTTGGCCAGCTCCCGCCAGCCCTGGGCGCTTTTCACCACGCCAGCCAGAGGCTGGGCGGGCACCGCCACAAAGGAGAACTCATAGGCATCCTGCGCTCCCTCCAAACTGGCATAGCACAGCTGCCCGCCGTACTCCTGGCCCTTCTGGTGGCCGCAGTCCCCCTGATTCCGGTCCGCGCCGCACACCGAGCACACAGCACGCTCCACGCTGCACCCCACGCTGACCTCCTTTTTGATGCCGCCCTCAATTTCGGCAATGAGATCCTTGGTGCTCTCGGTGCGCAGCATATAGGCATAGCCCTTCAGCCAGCAGTAGGGGTCCCCGGCCCGGGTCAGCCGCCCCTCCTCCCGGACCACTTCAGTCTTATAGATCCGGGCAGCCTGGCCCCGGGCCGACCACTGGTGGTCAAAGATTCCGCTTTTGCCCACAAAAAGCCCGGAGAGCTCCTCCAGGGTCTGGGGGGCAAAGCGCTCATAGTCCCGGTCAATCTCGTTGTCGCACAGGCGCACGGAGAAGGTGTAAATCTCCTCTTCTGTCAGAGGTTTTCTGGCCAGAGCCCCGATGAGCTCCAGATCTCCCTGCTCCAGCACCGAGCTCTGTCCTCCCTGGGCCTTCTTGATGACGTTCATACCGTCCCTCCTTGTGTTTTGTTCTGAGCTGTCTCCTGGTTCAGCCGCTCGGCCTGGGCCCGGTACAGCTCCGCCCGGGCCTCTTCGGTCAGATCCTGCAGATTGATGTCCTCCCACAGGATCTCCGCCTTGGGTTCATAGCCGTGAAGCTTCAGCCACAGCTCCGCTACCCGGCACAGGGCAGGCTCCACACTGCGGCGGATGGCGGTAATCTCACTGGTGAGCAAATCCGCCTGCTGGGTGCTCATGCGCTCGGTGGAGGACCAGGACAGCCCCAGCATAAAGGGCGGGATTCCCGTGCGGGACACCAGCTGCTCCAGAATCTGCCGCACCGGCACCTGGCTGTCCAGCACCTGGCTGTCCGCTCCGATGACCTTGATGTCCACATCGCCCACGGCTACAAAGTCCCGTACATTCCCGGCCCGTCCAGCCTGCATAGCCTCGCTCCACTCCTCCGCCAGCAGTCGGCAGCGCTCCTGCGCAAAGGCCTCCTCCCCTTCGCCGGGCTTACATACCACCGCAAAGCGCAGGTTGCCCGCCCGCTCCCAGTTCTGCCCGGTGGCCTGGAAGATTTTCAGCAAAATTCCTGTCAAAAAGGGCATGGACCGCAGCAGCGACACTCCGCAGGGGGCATCGCTGGTGGGCTGGAAGGGGGTAAAGAGCAGCAGCTGCTGCCAGGGCAGCTCCCGATTCTCCCCCAGCCCCGTCCGGCACAGCCGGAAATCCAGGGGGCTCTCGCCCACTTTTACCTCCACCTGCTCCGGATCGGCGCACAGCAGCGCCGCAATGTCCCTTCCCGACCGATCCAGCACAATCTCTCCCAGGGCGTGTCCGCAGGTAAACAGGTCGTCCAGATACCGGTCCAAAAAGGACTGTACCCCCCGCTGGCCCCAGCCCGTGTCCACCGTCCGGAAAAACTCTTCCAGGCCCTTTTGTCCCCGGCTGTCCCGGCACCGGACACAGAAGCCGCCGCACAGTCTGGTCAGCTTCCAGATGGCCGCATCCACAATGGGCACTCCCTCCCGGATAGCCCGATACAGCGCCATCTCTCCGGTATGCAGGGGGATGTACTGGTCCAGAACCCCAAAGGGGTGCCCAGCCCCCTGCCGCACCTGAACCACCGGCGCAGCAGGTTCCTTTCGCCTGCGCTCCCACCATCTCATCGTCTTTTCTCGCTCCCTTCCGTTTTGTTAAAAGCTTCTTCGCTCCACCGTACCGGCGTACATTCCTCCGGCCAAGCCGCCCTTTGCCGCCACCGTAGCAGCAAAGTAGCGGATCTCATCCATGGCGTGGTCGTGTTCTTTTTTCACCCTGTCCTGGCCCTGGCTGTCCTCGTCCCAGCGGTAGAGGCCAAACTCCCGGATTGCGTCTTTGCAGCCCTGGCAGATTACCATCCGTCCGCTTTTCAGCATCTGAGCGGTCAGGCGGATTCCGGACAGCACCTGGTTGTCCGCCTTCTTCACCCGCCAGCCCCGGCGGCGCAGGGTCTCGCAGAAGCTGGCCGCCGAAGGGTCGGCCACCACCGCCTGAATTTCTCTCCCGCCGGCCAAGTCCGCCAGAGCGTCGGCATACTCCTCGTCGGTTTTCTGCCGGTGCTGCTCCCGGGCGTCGTAGTAATACTCCGCCATGCGGTACCATACGCCTCTTTGAAGCCCCCACAGCCCCATGGACGTGGGGTTGGAGGTGCCGTAGTCGCAGGAGATATACCATCGCTCCATCTCCCCTTCAGGAGCCGGTTTCACAAAGCTCTCGTCAAAGAAGTCGTACACCAGCCCCTCTGCGGCCACCCACTCTCCCAGCACAAATCGCCGGTAAAAGGTCCCCTGAAAGGTGTTGGCGTACCGCTCCCGCACCTCGGGAGACAATCCGGGGTTATCCAGCATGGTAAACTGCAATCGAAGGGTGTTTTTTTCCTCCGCCTTGAGCACCCACTCCTGATAAAACCAGTGGGCGGGGGACTCGGGGTTGCAGGAAAACCACAGCCGGCTCCCCGTCACCGAGCACCGTGCCGCCGTCTGCTCCACAAAGGAGCGGGGCATAAGCGCCACCTCGTCCAGCAGCGCCCCGGCCAGCGTCATGCCTTGAATCAGGGCGGCAGAGCTTTCGTCTTTTCCGCCAAAGAGATAAAACAGGTTTTTCCGTTTTCCCAGCCGCACCTCGATGAGGTTTTTGGATAACTTCTGCGTGCAGGAAAACCCCATGGCCTCCAGCATGGGCAGCAGCTCCGAAAGGAGATTTCGCCGCACGGACTGGATGGTCCGGCCGCACAGGGCGAAATTCTTTCCCCGGAAGCTGCTCATGGCCCAGCAGAAAAAGGACAACCCGGTACACAGGGTTTTTCCGCTGCGCACCGCCCCGTCGCAGATGATGGCCTGCCTGTCCCGGTCTGGGGAAGCGGGCCGCCACCAGGTGAGCACCCGGCGCTGCTTGGTGGAAAACACCATTGCCCCCATCGCTTATCCCTCCTGCTGCTCCATGGCCTGGAGGAAGCGGTCCACCTGTTCCTCGCCGCTTCGGTCCACCGCGTCCAACAGCCGCTCCAGCAGCCGGGCCCGGTCGGCAAATTTCAGCTCGATCACCCCGTTGCTCCCCCGCTTGAACTCTGTCAGTGCATCCAGATCCAGGCCGTCCAGCCCGCACCACTCCTCCTGGGGAAAGCAGGCCAGCTTCACCGCGTCTCCGGCTCCGGCGTTGGCCAGCTGCCACATTCGCTTTAAAATCTGCTCCCGGTCCGGGAGCCTTGCCCCTCTCTTCACCATATCCCTCCTCGCCCATAGGCCGCTTTGGGGCAAAAGTTGTACGTTTGCGTCCACCTAACCAAAAAATTTTTTCGACGGCGGGTGGAACGGCTCGTCCACTTTCGCCCCGTTTCTCACCTTTGCCGTATTACACTGTGGCTGTTCCCAGTGGAAAGAAAAATTTACCGCCCATTTTTTCGCATAGAAAACCTCCCCGCTCCACATGCTGGCCATATCCACATAGACCAACCAAATGGACGAGGAGGAACCCTTTGCTATGAAACGATTTTTATCCCTGCCGCTGGTCCTGCTGCTCCTGGTAGGGGCCGTTCCCGCTGCCCACGCCCAGGGGGACAGTCCCCTGTCCCTGTCCTGCGCCTCGGCAGTACTCATGGAAAAAGAGACCGGCACGGTGCTCTTTGAGCAAAATGCCCATGAACAGCTGGAGCCCGCCAGCGTCACCAAGGTGATGACCCTTCTGCTGGTGATGGAAGCGGTGGACTCCGGGCGCATTTCCCTGGAGGATACCGTCACCGTCTCCGCCTATGCCGCCGGGATGGGCGGCTCCCAGGTCTACCTGGAGGAGGGGGAGCAGATGTCGGTGGGAGAGATGATCAAGTGCGTCACCGTGGTCTCGGGCAACGACTGCGCCGTGGCCCTGGCCGAGCATCTGGCGGGCAGCGAAACTGCCTTTGTCAGCCTCATGAACCAGCGGGCCCAGGAGCTGGGCATGGCGGACACCACCTTTCTCAACTGTACCGGCCTGCCCGCCCAGGGGCATGTGACAAGCGCCTATGACATCGCCCTCATGTCCCGGGAGCTCATCCTGAACCACCCCTCCATCCGCCAGTACACCACCATCTGGATGGACTCCATCCGGGGCGGAGAATTTGGGCTGACCAACACCAACCGGCTCATCCGCTTCTACCCCGGGGCCACCGGCCTGAAAACCGGCTCCACCGACTCCGCCCTCTACTGCATGTCCGCCACCGCCGAGCGGGACGGCATGGAGCTCATCGCCGTGGTGATGAAGGCCCCCTCCACCAGTCAGCGCTTTGAGGATGCCAAGGCCCTGCTGGACTATGGATTTGCCAACTATGCCCTGGCCAGCGTCTACCCCGAAACGCCTCTGGCCCCTGTGGAGGTCATTCTGGGCGCTGTGGGCCAGGTCCAGCCCCAGCTGCAGCGAGACTGCCGGCTGTTGGTCCGAAAGGGAGAGGAAAATCAAATCTCCACCCGCCTCAACCTGGCTCAGAATGTAGAGGCCCCCGTGGACGAGGGACAGACCCTGGGCGAGCTTCAGGTTTATGTGGGGGACGAACTGCGGGACACGGTTCCCATCCTGGCCGCCCAGGGGGTGGACCTGGCCC
>DBFWXD010000085.1:0-4135 GCA_048215895.1 Eubacteriales bacterium | reverse complement strand
TCTCTGTTGGGATAGAGCGTAACCAGCTGGGATTCCTCCGCCAGCAGATAGGGCTCCGGTACCGACTTTTCGACGACCTCTACCACGCCGGGCAGCAGATTTTCCACCACTGCGATGCCATTTTCATCGGTTTCCGCCTCGGCAATGGAATGGCCGTCTGCACCCTTCACGAGGAAGACGGTATGGGGGACCGGCTGTCCGCTGTCCGCGTCCCGCTTATGGATGATCAAATTGGGGCGCTTTTCATTGGTCAGGGTGATCGTGCTGGTTCGCCCAGGGAACAGTTCTACATGATACTCCTTGGGATCCAAAATGTGGTTTTCCAAAGTGGACTGCTCTTTTATGGAGTATACCCCAGGCTCCAGATCCGAGATCAGGATCTCCCCCCGGTCATTGGTGGTGCGGTCAAGGTAATGGCTGCCATCTTCGATCTTTGCGATGCGGAAAGTAACTCCTGCTAACCGGGAGCCGTCGGCACTCAGTTTGATCAGTTGAAGGGAGGGCCTGACCGTATTGGTGAAAATAAACTGCGCATCCTCATTGGGCTTCAGATTGATGATGCGCTGGGCATCGTCGATGATGTACCCCTCACACACCTTTTCGGTTACCCGGAAAACCCCGGCAGGCAAATGAGACAGGTCGATTTCTCCGCTTTCATTGGTGGTAAATTCCTCCGGCCCAAAGCTCCCATCTACTGCCTCGATTTCAAAGACTGCGTTGGAAATCACTTTGGAGGGGTCGGCGGAGTCCACCTTGATCAACCGCATCCCCGGTTTCATGTCATTGAAAAAGACCAGCTCCCTAATGCCGTCACCCGCCTTCAGCTCCACCTCCTGGGGCGTGGTGTCCAGGATATAGCCCTCGTTTCCGGTGTCCACCTCAAACGCCCGGTAGGTGCCAGGCTCCAGATCGGTAAGCAGGATTTCCCCGAATTCATTGGTCTTGAAGTTGCCCAGGTAGTCGCCGTCCCGGTAGATGGCGAAATAGACATCGGCCATGACCATATAGTTTTTGCGGTCATACTTTACGATGCGCAGGCCCGGGAGCTCCTTGTTGATAATGGGAAGGGTAGTTGTCTCCCCGGCCACCACGGTGGCAGTGTAGATGGTGTCATCCTTCAGCCACCCTTCGGGGGCGGTCTGCTCCAGGAATCGGTATGCGCCCAAGGGGATCTCTCCAAACACTGCTACACCGGCGGGGCCAGTCTCCTGAGTGAAGGTCAGGCCAGACTCAATGTGCTCAATGGTAATGACCGCGCCGGGCAGATACTCTCCGGTGTCAGATCGCTTCTCAATGCGGAGGGAGCCATACGGATCATTAAAAAATGCCACCTCGGCTACTTCATTGTAGACCACGGTGACATTCTGGGCAGGCTGTTCACTGATGATATGGTTTGCCGGCGCATCCCGTTCAATGACGGTGTAATTGCCGCAAATGGTCAGGGGGATTTCAATGCGTCCGTCATCCTGGGTAATAAATACGCCAAGGGAATCGCCATCCGGGCCAATGACCTCAAAACGGGCGCCGCTGAGTGGGATCTCCGTCCCGGTCTCGTACTTCAGGATCCGCAAGCCCGTATCCGGAGGATCTTTCTCCGGCGTATCCGCATAGCTGCTGATGGCGTTGAAGCTCAGCGTTGTGGTGGGGTCGGTATCCACCACATAGTTCTGCAGGTTGCCGTACTCGTCTTTCTCCAGGCAGCTGGCAAAGAACACAGCGTATGCATATACCTCGCAGTTCAGGGAGAGCTGGACGCTGCCCGCCTGGCCCTGGATGCTCTCCACCGGATACAGCACCTTGAAGGTCCCGCCGTGGCCGTTGTTCATCCACTCCGCCTTGATAGACGTGATGTCCTGGTTATTTTCGTCTACAATGCGGGTGCCGGCGGGGACACTTGCGGGGTCAGTGAAGGCGATGTTGATGGCATAGTTGTTCACCCAGGTCTTGGACCAAACAGTGAACTCCTGCTGCTTGTACTGCTTGCCGTCAATGGTGACCTCGTAGGCGGTGTCACGATCCGGCGTGCAGGTTACCTCCGGGCTTTTCATGTCGTTCCAGGCGGTGCCCTGGGCATAGATGTCCTTGGCTGCCGCCAGGATCTTCTTTGCCCGTTCTGCCTCGTCCCCGGACAGGTTGGGATTTACCGTGAGCTTGTTGATATCCCAGTCGCTGATGAGATAGCTCCACAGCGCCATTTTGGTGGCGTAAAAGCCCTGGTATTTGTTTTCCAGGCCCAGTTCGGACAAGGGGCGAGTGGGGTAGCCGCTGGCCACAATGCCAACCACCTTGGGATCGCTGCTTTTTTCCTCTGCCAGGTAGCGGATACTTTCACCTTCCTCCACCACCTTCTGGACACCAGGCTGATTGGGCGTCACACAGTATGCCGGAATTTCCTTGGTGCCGCTGCCGGTGTCAAACAGGTAATAGACATAGTTCTGGGACTGTACCTGGCCATTCATTGCTAGATAGTTCATGCGGTAGCCGCCGTTGAAGATGTTGATCTCACCCAGAGCTTCTTCCTCCGATGAGGCGGCAAAGGCGCCAGCCGGCAGCAGGCCCAGGGCAAGCACCAGGGCCAAAAGCATAGAAAGCAGTCGTTTCATTTCCATCCCTCCTAGATTTCTACTGCCCGCACCATCCAGCGGTAGGCGGGCTGGTCTGCGACACAGGTGTACAGGGTGATCTGATTCCCTGTGGTGGCGGTCAAGCCGCTGGTATCCGTCTCCAGGATCTTGCTGACACTGGTCACTTCGTAGGTGCGGGTGCCCAGCTTGGTGGTCAGAGTCACTCTGTCACCAGTGGAGAGCGTGTGGATCTTCCCAAACTGCGCGTGTGCGCCGCGGTTGTGGGCCGCAATACACACATTGCCATCCCAGATGCTGGTATCCGTAAAATGCCCGGCGCCCTTGGCCAGAGGTGTGGTGCCGGTGCCCTCGTATACCTTCACATTCACACCGATGGAGGGGATCTTCAGCGTGGCCAGATAGCCGCCGGAATAGTAGAGGTCATCGGTTACATAGGTGTACCTGGCGGCGGTGCTGGCTCCACCGGAGCTGCCGCTTGCCGCATCTGAGGCAGGTGGGAAGATAACAGGCATATTACCGCCGGTGATCGTCCCAACAGCCATGCCGCCGGGGGCCAGATTGGGGGTCAGATAGGTGCCCGTCCCAAGGGTGTCCGCACTGGGGCTGCCGAAGGTGGGCGGGATCAGCGCCGCGTTTTTGCTCACATCTTCATTCTTCATCGCCCCGCCGTCCGCTGTGTAGATCACCTCGATAGAGGTGGGAGAGCCGTAATCCGGGTCTCCGGGAGCCTGAATGGTATACTCCAGCGCGCTGGCAGGCAGGGCCAGGGCCGCGGACAGGCAAATTGTCAGGCAGGTGGTAATCAGCTTTTTCATTGGTCATCCTCCTCTGTCGTCTCCTGGCGGCGTCTCATAAACAGAGCCGCCCCGATCCCTACGCCGGCCAGGGCCACGACGCCAAAGGGCACCGCAATGGGCAGCCAGTTGAACTGGGCAGGGGTGGGCACCTCCGTTTCTGCCGGCAGGATGGGTTCCAGTGGCGTTCCCTCAAAGATGGCCACATAGCGCACTTTGTTCAGGGCGATCCGGCTGACCGTGCCGGTGTAGTCTGCCGTCACCGTATAGCCCTTCACATAGCTGCTGGTGGCGGTACCGGTGTAGGTGGCCACGGCGGTAAATCGATCCCCCAGAGCGTAGCCGTCCATACTGGCCGTGTTGTCCGTCTGCCAGTTGATGGTCTGGAGGGTCAGGGTGCGCCCGTCCTCTTGGATGCTCTTGGGGATGTACTGGGTGTCCTGGTTGGCCAGGTTGGGGTAGGTTCTGGTGGCAGAGACCTCTTTGGTGGAGCTGCCGTAACCGGCCACCTCTACCCGGACGGTGGACAGGTCCAGGCTGAGGGTGCCGGACAGGCCGTCGTCGGTAATAAATTCCTTCTCTGTGGGCAGCAGCGCCAGCACGGATTCCATATCCTTGTTCTTGCTGGGCAGGGAGACGGTCTCCGTATGCTGGCGGCTTTCGTTTTCCGGGAGCTCCTGCTTCAGCAGGTCGGTCAGGGTATAGTGAAAGCCATCCTGCTCAAAGTCAGAGCGGGGGATGCCCGCCGGGTCATCC
>DBFWXD010000084.1:0-2024 GCA_048215895.1 Eubacteriales bacterium | reverse complement strand
CAGTAAGGTGTTCAATTCAGCCTGGAACGCTGGGGAGGCCAGCTCCTCATTCTTCTTTAACAGGGTGATTTCGACTTCGCCCGTATTGGTAAACACTCCACGCAGATGGGCCGTGCAGGCTCCCTCCTGTAATTTGGTCGAAAACAGATCGTTGACATCGAGCTCACCGCTGGTCAAGAACTGGTGCGGTTCATCGCTCACGGGATCTTCCGCCTTGCCTGGGTGGATGCTCAGGGAAGCTGTCGCCTGTCCGCTGTTTCGCGGGCAGCCGTTCCTCCCGATCCCGCTGCTGGACGATACGAAGCACATCCCGAAAGGCCATGTACTGCTGGATCTCTGCCGGGTCCTCGGTCAAAGTCCGAACTGTCTCCCAGCATGGACTCCCGTGACAACTGAAATCCTCCTGCACCACCAGAGCAGTATGTCCCTCGTCACCTGTCAGGTGGACACGCTGCCCGCGGAGTTCTTCCGCGCGGCTGTAGAGGCCATAGGCCAGACCAATGGCCTTCAGCGCCTCCAGTGCGTCCACGGTGGTATAAACCTGTTCTGTGCTGATATGTACTTCCCCAGACAGGGAAATGCTTTTGTTTGGCATAGGTTCTGCCTCCTGACTGATTTTAAGTTTATCGCCCACGGTCTTTCTTCCGTCTGGGCGAGAGCTGGCCGCAGGCGCTGCGGTTGATCCGCTCTGTCTCCCGGGGAACCTCCTCCACGCAGTGCTCCCATGCCTGCTTGAGTGGCTGTGTGGGCAGGCCGTTCTGCCGGTAGCCCTCCAGGATGCCGTTGTAATAATCAAAGGAGGGAATGGATGGTTCCTTGCACAGCTCCGTCATCACATAGGCCATAACCGTGTGCTCCTGCCCATCATGTCCATGAACCGTTACCGGCTCCTTCCCATACAGGTGAGGGTAACCCTCATAATAATCCAGGGAGCGCTCACACTCTGGCGTGATGTTCCACAGCAGGCCGTGTACTGTGCTCCCCTCCCTGGGAGCGATGGTGGCCACTCCGGCGCCCCGCAAATTGCCGCGGAACAGAAGTTCATAATTCTCCAATGTGACTGGTCCCACCACCTGGGCGTCTGGGCAGCGCTGGGCCATCTGATCCAGGTTGATATTGCTCCCATAGGCGAAGTACAGCTTTCCCTCAGCCATTTTCCAGCACCTCCAGCGCACCAATTTTCGCCAGTTCCCCAAACAGTACCCGTGCCTGCTCCTCCAGACCGTGCTCCGGCAGGACACAGTCCCGGTCCGTCATGCGGATGAAGTTGCTGCGTAGCTGCCAGAGATAGCTCTCCGTGTCCGGGAACTCAGTGGGGTCAAAGGCGGCCAGCCGGAGCTGTTCCAGGATCTCCGCCCCAGTCCCCTCATAAATAGTGTCATCAATTCGTATCTTCATGGTCACCTCTCCGCCTCACGGTGTTTTTTCTTCTTGTTTCGATTGACTTCATAGCTGTCCTTGTCGAAGCGCCAGGCCCGATCTCCATCCAGATGCGCCAACAGCAGATCGCGGGTCTCCCTGAACTCATCGCCATTGAGGCCCAGGCGCACCAACCACACCCGGAAGGTGAACAGCTCGTTGTCACTGTGGGTCTTGCGCATGATGGTGCTGCGCTGGGCGATGGCCTGGGCGGACATGGCGAGACAGAGGTTCACATAGGCAGCGGCCAGTTCGGGGTTCAGGGTGGAGTTGAAGCACCGCCACTCCACCGTGCCCCGGTAAAAAACGGAGTGGAGGTTCAGTGCGTAATAACGTGTCCAGTTATAGTGATCACTGCTGCTCACATTGCCCTCATACCAGATCTGCTCCAGTTGAGTCAGATCTGTAGTCTCCTCTGCGGAGAGCAGCTGGCGGGCCTCCCGCAGCATAGGTTCTCGTACCTTTTTACAAAAACGGATGGCCCGCACCTCATTTACCTGCAAGGCTTTAAACAGAAGATCCTCTTTGGAGTACATGATGCTGATGAGGTTCTTCAGACTCTGCCGGTTGTGGTTGGCGGCGTCTACATGAACGTGGATACCACA
>DBFWXD010000083.1:0-2094 GCA_048215895.1 Eubacteriales bacterium | reverse complement strand
CAAAGGCCTGGAAATACTCATAGAACCGCTCCACCCCCAGCCGCTGGCCGATGGCGATAAAGGCGGGGTTACAGGAGTTCTGCACCGCCTGGGCCAGGGTCTGGGTACCGTGGCCGGTACGCTTGGAGCAGCGGATGATGTCGGAGTAGCCGTCTACCCGTACGCCGCCGGTACAGGTGAAGGTATCGCTCTCGCTCACCAGTCCCTCTTCCAGAGCCATGGACAGGACGATGGCCTTGAAGGTGGAACCGGGCTCGTAGGTGTCGTTTACCGCCTTGCTGCGCCACTGGGACATAACCGCCTGGTTATAGGCCTGGCCCCGGGCCTGGGCGCGCAGCTCTTCCTCCGTAAGGTTCTCGGTGTTGTTGGCCTTGAGCTGCTGATAGATGGTCTCCGCATTGGTGTCGATGGAGGCGTTTAAGATCTCGTCGGTAATCTCGGAATAATTGTTGGGATCAAAGTCCGGAGAGCTGGCAATGGCCAGGATTTCTCCGGTCTTGGGGTTCATGGCAATGCCGAAGGCTCCGTTCTGGACGGCATAGTCCTGGATGCCCTCCTCGATGGCCTTTTCCAGATAGGACTGGATGGTGGCATCGATGGTCAGAGTGACGTCATAGCCGTCCTGGGCGTCAATATATTCCGAATAGGTGTTGAACATCTCCACACCGTTGCCCGTCTTGGTGGTAACCACCCGGCCGGAGGTACCCTCCAGCAGGTCGTTATACTTGGCCTCGATGCCGTAGGCGCCGCCGTCTGCGTTGACAAAGCCCAGGGCCTGGGCCGCCAGGCTGGAGTAGGGATAGTAGCGCTTGGTACTGGGGATCAGGTAGAGGTAAGCGGAGGTTTTATTCTCGGAGATATACTCCCGGATGGCCTCGGCGTCCTCCTCCTCGATGTTGGTTTTGACCTCCCGGTAGGAGTATTTGGTAGCATGGATCTGGGTGTCCAGCTTCTCCTCGTCCAGCGAGGGGATGAGGGCCATCAGGTCCCGCTTCACCTGCTCCTGCTTGGCGGAAACAGCGGCGTCATAGAGGGAGTCGCTGAGCTCGTTGCCCTCCTCGTCCTCTGTGGGTACGCTCTTGACCAGGTCGTTGGGAGACAGGATCAGATTATACACCGTGGCCGACATGGCCATCACGTTGCCGTTTCGGTCATAGATATTGCCCCGGGAGGCGGACACCGACATATCCAGGGTCTGCTGGTTGCTGGCTTTCAGCTGATATTCGTCGTGGTGGACAATGGCAATATCCCACAGCTTCCAGCCCAGCGGGATGAACATGAGTACTCCGCACACCACCATCATGAACACGGTGCGCCGGAAAATGGTCCGCTTGGAATGGGAGCCCCGGGTCTGGGTGGGGGCGGCGCTGCGCCGCTCCTGTCGATCATATCGGTCTGTCATAGTACGATTCCCCCCTTGGGAACATGGCAAAAAGCTCCTCTCTTGCTCCTCCGACTGCCAACTAAAAGGAGCAAGAGAGGAACTTTTTTCGCCCCTTGTTTCTCTCTTTCGTCTGGCCGCTGGGGCCGTTTCTGATTATCTATACGACCCGCTCAGCGGAAATATTCCACAATGCTGCCCAGCACCTGGCCGGCTCCCTTCAGAGCCCCCAGAATCCCGTCGGAACGCTCTTCTCCGTATACAGTAACGGAGTCGGGCTCAGACAGGTCGATGTACACCACCTGATCATTGGTGGGCCGGACCATCTCACTGCCCACGGCAGCCTGGAGCTTGTCCATATCAAAGACCTTCTCATACTGGGCGGTGAGGGTGGCGTTCTCGGTTTGCAGGTCGCTGAGCTGGCTGCGCAGGGAGACCATCTGGTCGTTGGCCACCGCCAGCTGGGCATAGCTCATGATGAGCATAACGGCAAATACCGCCACCGCCAGAAAGCCCACCACTGCAAAGGGAGCAACCTGGCCGGCCTGCCGCACCTGGGCCTGCGTCCGGACCAGGGCGCGCTTGCGCACCTGCGGACGCTGCCGGGGACGGGGTGCAGGCTGATAGACCTCCTCCTGCCGCCGGGGGACCCGTACGGCGGAGCCGTCGTAAGCGGGGGCATAGGCCACGCTGCCATAGGTGTTATATGTGGT
>DBFWXD010000082.1:0-1878 GCA_048215895.1 Eubacteriales bacterium | reverse complement strand
GTATTTGGGCTTTGGCTTTTTGGTTTTCTCGTTCTTTCCCATTTTGGAATCCCCTTTCACTTGTCTGGCAATGATCCTAACACAAAAAATCGCCCCCGACACATTCCGGGGACGAAACGCCTGATTTGGGGGATGAATTGCAGGAACCTCTCCGTCAATGCTTCGCATTGCCACCTCTCCTAGTAGGAGAGGCAAGCCAGTAGCAGCGTGAACTTGGCTCCCCAATCAGGGGAGCTGGCGCGGAGCGCCTGAGAGGTTCACACCTGTGGAATCAATATCTCCGTCGTGAATGCCCCATCCTCGCTGTTGCGGCTGAGGTAGCCATCCAGCTTTTCCACGATGGCATCAATGCGCACCAGCCCGAAGCCGTGGCCCTCGCCCTTGGTGGTGACAAAACGGCCCGCAAGCTTTTTCTGTTTTTTAGTTGCCGTGAAATTGGTGAAGGAGATATAGAGCTGTGTGCCCTTCATATCCATATATACCCGGATGAGCCGCTCCTCCTCGGGCAGCTCCGCACTGGCATCCATAGCGTTATCAAAAAGGTTGCCCAGGATGCAGCAGAGGTCAAGCTCACTCATTTTCAGTTTGACCGGGATATGGGCATCGATCTGCACCGGGATATTTCGGCTCTTGGCAAGGGAGATCTTGCTGTTGATGATGGCATCAGCCATGGCATTGCCGGTTTTTACAGCCAGATCAACAGTGTTCAGGTCGGTATCCAATGCATCCAGGTAGGCTTTGATGCCGTCCAGATCCCCCTGTGCCGCCAGCACCTTCATGGTCTGGATGTGTCCCCGGTAATCGTGCCGCCATCCCCGCATCTGGCGGTACATGTTGTCCACCTCTTTGTAGTGGGTCTCGATGAGCTCCCGCTGGTAAGCGGCGATGCGTTTATCGAGGAGCTTTGAAAAGAATTTAAGTTTCATCATTAAGTCCTCTCAATGATCGCCCGGTTCAGGGGCTCATAGGCACCCCGGGGCAATGGGAGGGCGGTACCATCGGCCAGCACGACTTCCTTTTTGGTCACACGGCGGATCTGTTTCAGGTTCAGGATCATCCCCCGCCCCACCCGGAGGAAGCCTTCGTCCAGCTGGGCCTCGAACTCACCAAGCGTCCGCTTGACGGTGTAATCCTGCCTGGCATGAACCGTGACGTAATTCTGGTGCACGTCCAGATACCGCACCTCATACAGCGGCAGGCGCACCAGCTCGCCGGAAAGCTCCAGGTTCAGGCACCGGGCGTTGCGGCGGTGCTTTTCCCAGGCACGGTCGAGAACAGCAAAGAGCTTTTCGCGGCTGACCGGCTTCACCAGGTAGTGGAGGGCGGCCACGTCATAGCCCTCGGCAATGTAATCGGAGTAGCCGGTGATGAACACGATCTGCACGGCTTCATTCTCCTGCCGCACCGTTTTGGCCAGCGTCACACCGTCCGTGCCCGGCATTTCCACGTCCAGAAGTAATAGGTCAAAGCTTTTGTCCTCTGCGTAGCGAAAAAGAAAGGCATCCGCCGAGGCAAAGCGCTCACTCTCCACCTCAATGCCACGCTCTGCGGCCCACTGGTGCAGAATGCTCCCCACAAATTCAGCATCGGTCGTGCTGTCATCACAGATCGCGGCACGGTATGACATAGCGGGCTCCCCTCTCTTTCCGTAAACTCTGGGTAGAAGTATGACACACTTTGTCCGCAATTGCAACAAAAAGAAGCGGCTGACACGACAGCCGCTTCTTTTTGTACGATTTCATTTTATGAATTATTTTCAGTTGTGCTGTTTCAGGGCGCAGACCGCAATGCTCAAAGCACTCCAAGCTGCCTTATACATCAGGACAGCGGCCACCGACAGGGTGCCGATGCTGCCCGCGTAGGTCAGCAGAACACCGA
>DBFWXD010000081.1:0-4661 GCA_048215895.1 Eubacteriales bacterium | reverse complement strand
GTGAAAATCAATGACAATTACTTAAAGCTGCCCGGCAGCTATCTGTTTTCTGAGGTGGCCCGGCGCATTGCCGCCTATACTGCCGCCCATCCCCAGGCGACGATCACCAAGCTGTCCATCGGCGACGTGACCCGCCCCCTGGTTCCCGCCGTAATTGAGGCCATGCATAAGGCCGTGGACGAGATGGGCACCGCCGAGGGCTTCCACGGCTATGGTCCCGAGCAGGGCTATCCCTTCCTGCGGGAGGCCATTGCGCAGCACGACTATGCCGCCCGCGGTGTAGACATTCAGGCCGATGAGATTTTTGTCTCCGACGGCGCCAAGAGCGACTGCGGCAACATCGGCGACATTTTCGGGGTGGACAATGTGGTTGCCGTGTGCGATCCGGTGTACCCGGTATATGTGGATACCAATGCCATGGCCGGCCGGGCCGGGGAGTACCAGGAGGAGCTGGGCAAGTGGAATAAGCTCATTTACATGCCCTGCGTGGAGGCCAACGGCTTCTCTCCCGAGCCTCCCAAGGAGAAGGCGGACATTATCTATCTCTGCTTCCCCAATAACCCCACCGGCGCTGTGGCCAACCGGGAGCAGCTGAAGGTATGGGTGGACTACGCCAATCAGAATGGCTCCGTCATCCTCTATGACTCCGCCTATGAGGCCTTCATCACCCGGGAAGACATCCCCCACAGCATCTTTGAGATCGAGGGGGCCCGGACCTGCGCCATCGAGTTCCGTTCCTTCTCCAAGACGGCCGGCTTTACCGGCAACCGCTGCGCTTACACGGTGGTGCCCAAGGAGCTGGAGCGGGGCGGCGTGAAGCTGAACACCATGTGGAACCGCCGCCAGACCACCAAGTTCAACGGTGTGCCCTATGTGGTTCAGCGGGGTGCTGCTGCCATCTATACCCCCGAGGGCCGCAAGCAGATCATGGACAACATTGCCTACTACCAGAACAATGCCAAGATCATCCGGGAGGGCTTGACCGCTGCGGGCCTGGAGTGCTTCGGCGGCGTGGACGCCCCCTATATCTGGCTGAAGACCCCCAATGGAATGGGGTCCTGGGACTTCTTCGATCTGGTGCTGGATAAGGCCAATGTGGCCACCACCCCCGGTGCTGGTTTTGGTCCCAGCGGCGAGGGCTACATCCGCCTGACCGCCTTCGGCGAGACGGAGGCCACTCGCCAGGCTGTGGAGCGCATCAAGACCATGCTGTAATTCCATTCCGCGATCTCTGCGGGCGCCGTACTTGCGGCGCCCGCTTTGTTTATGGTATAATAAAACACCTATATCAAGTCTTGTGTGTCTGGAGGCTTGACGGAGGAAGAGGTGTCCTATGTTTATCAAAAACCCGGAATATTTTATTGCCATCGTCAAGGAGCGAAGCATCTCCCACGCGGCGGAACGGCTGTATCTGTCCCAGCCCTATCTGAGCCAATATCTGGCAAAGCTGGAGAGCAGTCTGGGCGTAGTGCTGCTGGACCGCTCCCACACCCCCCTGAAGTTGACCGAGGCGGGAGAGCTCTTCTACGCCTATCTGGAACGGCAGGACTACCTGGACCGGCAGCTGGTCAGCGATTTGCGGGATCTGCGCAATAAGAAGCGGCCGGTGCTGCACCTGGGAGTTTCTCCCTGGCGTGGGTCGGTGCTGCTGCCGGAGGTACTGCCCATATTTGAGGAGCACTACCCGGATGTACAGGTCATCCTCCATGAGGCCCCGGTCCCGGAGCTGGAGGAGCTGGCAGTGGGCGGCGTGGTAGACTTTTGTCTTATGCAGATTCCGGACAACCTCTCCGAGCTCAGCTATGAGACCGTCATGCGGGAGCATGTATTTTTGGTGGGACACCGGGACCATCCTCTGCTGAAGGGGCTGGAGAGCAGTTACGAGGCGCCCAAGCCCTTCCCGGACCTTCGCTTGCTGGAGCGGGAGCGACTCATTATGCTGCCCTCTGACTGGCGCTTGAGCAAGCTTCTGCATAATGTATTTGCGGTGCACAGCGTGGAGCCGCAAAACATTCTGGTGACCACCAACAACACCACCGCCATCAACCTGGCGGCGGAAAAAATGGGCTTTGCCTTCCTTCAGGAGAGCGGCCTGTCCCGTACGCCCTATCTGGATCACCTGGCCTGCTTCACCGTAGGGGAACCCGCCCTTACCTGTTCCCTGGCTGTGGTGTATAAGAAGAACGGCTTTATTTCTCCGGCCGCCCGCACCTTTATTGATGTGACCCGGGAGCATTACCGCCGGTTTGACCGGGGAGGGGAGTGCGGCACTCCCGCTGAAAAATCCACGGTTTGACTTGACACCCTCGAAAAGGAATGATAGTATACTATATTGTAGCGCGAAGAACGGAAAAGTAGCATCTTACCCGGCAAACAGAGAGGGCCCTTCACCGGCTGAAAGGGGGCCTGGACTGGCAGATGTGAAGTGCGTCCGGGAGCGCGGCGGGTAATGCCGCCCGGTTTGGCCCCGATAGAGGCCCTTTAAGTGAGAAATGAGAGTGGAACCGCGAGTCATCGCCTCTTATGCCCAAGTGGGCATAAGAGGCGTTTTCGTTTTCCTCATGAGACAGTAAAGGAGGTGCTGGATGTGTTAAAAATGAGCCGGAGCGTATGGGAGTCCAGTCGATGTCGGAGCACGGAGAGAACCCAGAACATACCATATAATGCGTTTCATTTGACACAGTCCGGAGTCTCTGTGCTCTGGGGAAAAGGAGGATATTATGTTTCGTTCTCTAATGGAGACACTGGAGGCCTATCAAAAGCGTGACCCCGCAGCCCGGTCCAAGCTGGAAATATTTCTTCTGTATCAAGGTGTTCACGCCACGCTGTATCACCGCCTGGCTCACTGGTTATACTGCCATCACTGCCGCTTTTTGGCCCGGTTTGTCTCCCAGTGGAGCCGCTTCTGGACCGGAATTGAGATCCACCCCGGAGCCAAGATCGGCCGCCGTTTTGTCATTGACCACGGCATGGGGATCGTCATTGGTGAGACCGCAGAGGTGGGGGATGACTGCCTGATGTACCATGGGGTCACCCTGGGCGGCACCGGCAAGGATCATGGCAAGCGCCATCCCACCATCGGAAACAATGTGCTCATTGGCTGCGGCGCCAAAATTCTGGGCCCCTTCAAGGTGGGGGACAACTCCCGCATTGCGGCAAACTCCGTGGTCCTGTCTGAGGTCCCGGAAAATGCCACCGCCGTGGGCATTCCCGCCCAGATCGTGCGCATTGCCGGCAAGATGACGCACTACGCGGACGATGTGGACCAGACCAGCGTGGAGAACCCCACGCTGGAGCGCATCGAGGCTCTGTCCCAGCGCCTGGAGTTCCTGGAGAAAATACTGGACCAAAAATACCTGGAAGAGCGTGCTAGGAAAGAAGCGTAAAGCAAATTTCCTTTCCAATATAAAATGCCTAGAGAAACAAAAATTAGGAGGTTTTTACCATGCTGTTATATAATTCTGCCACCCATAAAAAAGAGCAATTTGAGACCCATACCCCCGGCCATGTAGAGATGTACACCTGCGGCCCCACGGTCTATCACTTCGCTCACATCGGCAACCTGCGCTCCTACATCATGGAGGACGTGCTGGAGAAGTTCCTGCGCTATGACGGCTATGATGTGAACCGGGTCATGAACATTACCGACGTGGGCCACCTGGCCTCCGATGCCGACACCGGCGAGGATAAGATGCTCAAGGGCGCCAAGCGGGAGCACAAGAGCGTGATGGAGATTGCCCAGTACTACACCGACGCCTTCTTTGAAGACTGCCGCAAGCTGAACATCAAGCGCCCGGATACGGTCCAGCCCGCCACCGGCTGCATCGAGGACTACATCAAGATCATCTCCGGCCTGCTGGACAAGGGCTATGCCTATCTGGCCGGCGGCAACGTGTACTTCGATTCCTCCAAGCTGGACCACTACTATGTCTTCAATGACCACGACGAGGAAGACCTGGCTGTGGGCGTCCGGGAGGGCGTGGAAGAGGATCCCAACAAGCGCAACAAGAACGACTTTGTTCTCTGGTTCACCAAGAGTAAGTTTGAGGATCAGGCCCTGAAGTGGGATTCTCCCTGGGGCGTGGGCTATCCCGGCTGGCACATCGAGTGCTCCGGCATCTCCCTGAAGTATAACGGAGAATATCTGGACCTTCACTGCGGCGGCATCGACAATGCCTTCCCCCACCACACCAACGAGATTGCCCAGTCCGAGAGCTTCCTGGGCCATCCCTGGTGCAAGCAGTGGTTCCATGTGCACCACCTGAACACTAACTCCGGCAAGATGTCCAAGTCCAAGGGCGAGTTTTTGACTGTCTCCCTGCTGGAGGAGAAGGGGTACGATCCCCTTGCCTATCGGTTCTTCTGCCTCCAGTCCCACTACCGCAAGGGCCTGGTATTCTCCTGGGAGAACCTGGACAATGCTGCTGGGGCCTATCAGAAGCTCATTGCCAAAATTGCCGCTCTGGACCCCAAGGATGGGGACGTGGATGAGGCAGTGCTGGCCGAGTACAAGGACAAGTTCCGTCAGCAGGTGGGCAACGACCTGAACACCTCCATGGCAGTTACCGCCCTCTACGACGCGCTGAAGGCCAAGACCAACGGCGCCACCAAGCTGGCCATTCTGGACAGCTTGGTGGCGCCGTTGGTCTTGGCCTTCAGCG
>DBFWXD010000080.1:0-1744 GCA_048215895.1 Eubacteriales bacterium | reverse complement strand
GTCACGAGCGGTGCCCACTGTTCTCCTTCCAGTCCCAGAGCAAACACGGCGAAGGTTCCGGGCATGGCGCAGGATTCATCGGAGAGGTTGTTGTACCATTCATACTCCCGCATGGCCAGCCGTGCATACCGCTCAATATCGGCGTGTAATCTGGGGTATTGGACAGCACAGGCAAAGAACTGATTAACGCCCTTTTTAGGAAGTCCAGGAATGGGCAGATAGTTTTTCTCTGAGCCACGGAACTCCACCGAGTAACTGCGGGGGAATTCCTCCTGCTCCAGCACCGCGCACAGATAGTCCAAGACTTCCGCATAGCACTCCTCTGTGCAGTCCCTGGCGGTGATGCGGACGGTGGCAAACGCATCATTGGCCGAGGCGGTCAGGTACTTTGTTTTCCGCTTTTGGATGTTAGGCGGCAATTTGCCGCTGCCATTGGCTTTCAGTTCTTTTACCATGTCGGGACGGAGCTGGGAAACCAGGCCGAGGATGTGTTCGGTTTTGAGAGACTCAAAACTCTGCCCATACACGGTGTGGCAGACTGCCACATAGCAGGCAAAGCGCAGCAGCCCTTCGTCCACATCCTCCAGGCGCAATTCCGGACACACCGTGCAGGGCGGAAAGACGGTAAACCCATCTTCCCGCTCTCCCACAAGGAAGAGCCGCTCCTGCACCTGCTTTTCTATGTACTTCTCCAACTCATAGCGAATCTCCTCCCAGCAAACCAGCCGCCGCATGGCATCGCAGAGGGAAACCGCATCCTCGCAGGGAAATCCCTTCAGCGGCAGCCGGGAAAGATACCGCTCCAGCAGCTGATCAGGGAGAAAGGGCGTTCCGTTGTGGTTTCGCACCACGGTCGGGTAATCGGAGTGATTTTCACGAGCAGTGCCGTCCAGAACATCCTGGATACAGAGATCCGCCTCCGCCAGCACCTCTGGAGAAGTATCCGGCTTGTGGATCAGGTAGTAGCGGCCCTTCACACCGTCACGCTTTGGCAAACTCATCGTATGCGCTCCTCTCAGGTTTGCTGATGCTGCATGGATAGGATTTGGCAATCCGGACAGAACTCCACATAGAGCGTTCCCTCCGCACAGTCATACACCGTATCCCACTGGATCTGGGCCAGATACTTCATGGGCTTTCCGCAGTGGGGGCAGATGGTATATTCCGCGTCCTGCACCCAGTTGGCAAAGCCGCCAATGGTGTTCACATCCTCGCAGGCTGCGCCGTAAAACAGGGGCACAGGCGCCTTACCCAGCACGAAGGGATTTTCGGTAACGGCCTTGTAGTCCTCCGGATGGACATAGCAGTCCATCTTCTCCGCCCCGTCAAAGAGCTCGGAGGGAAAAATCTCCACGCCGCCGTCCAGAGAAAAGCGGTTGAAGGCGGGGCCTTTCAGGAAGCCCACGCAGTTGGGACAGCAGGTGGCCGTCAGAATACCGTCTAGCCCCAAGAACTTCAGCCGCTCATCCCGCCCATCCAGCACCAGCATATCCACCATATGCCCGCCACAGTGGGGACAGGTGTCCTCCCGTGCCCGCCCGATGCGAACGGGAGACGCTTCGCCGGTCGCCCCCTTGACCATAGGATAGCAGGTATTGAAGTTGAGCTGCGTCCGATGGCCATCCTTATCAAAGGTCCAGCCGCCGCACTGGGCATAGCTGGACGGATCCACATAGAGACTCTTGCGCCAGGGCCGGGGGTTCCGCTCCAGTTCCAGCAGAGTCTCCATTGCCTTGTCATCTCC
>DBFWXD010000008.1:0-2321 GCA_048215895.1 Eubacteriales bacterium | reverse complement strand
CTCCTTCTCCGTCTGGGTGCTGGCAGCAGGCAGGAGCATGATGTGCTGGGCATGGGTCTGGGCGGGATAGCTCTCCAGAATCGCCTCGTACCAGGCCATGATCCGGTCTCCGGCCTTCAGCTCATCCAGCGCAAAGGCCTTGTTGTCCACATATTTGGACAATCCGGTGTCGGCATCGGCGGTAATGTGCAGCCCACCCTGGTCGGTGACGATCCGCACAGAGCCGTCCTCCAGCTTTTCCACCTTCTCTACCACCTGATAGTGGGCGCTGCTAATGTCCTGAGGGATGTTGCGCACCACAGCCAGCGCGGGAGACTGGGGCGGAATGGAATAGGTGGACACGGGGCTGTGGAACACATAGATCCCCTCTCCCACCTTCAGGGTAGAGGGATCGGAGGCCGTCTTGTTTCCGCTGTCAATCCACACCACATCCTGGGAGATGGTCATAATATAATCGCCATATGCCTCAGACTCCATGACCAGACGGGTGATCTTCCCCGCCTCATCCTTCACGATCTCAGCCACCTTGCCGTAGTACAGCACACTGTGCTTCATGGTCTTATCGGTTTCGTTTGCGGGCGCCCCCACCTGGGACGTCCCGCTCTCGGAGCCCGCAGTTTCCACTGCCAGCGCAGGAACGGCCAGGGACACGGACAGGGCCGCAGCCAGCATACAAGCGGTCAGCTTACGTTTCATAGTGGTTCCTCCTAAATAGTTATGCATGCAATGGTTCTCTTTGTAAAGCATAGACGAAGACGGGGGCAAAAAGTTCCGCTGCCGCAGCGAAAATATTTTCTCAGTCCTCCAGCTCCTCCGGCAGAGGGCGGCGGCGGTGCTGTACCGGCCCCCACTCCGGCAGAGGCAGGCGCTGCATGGCGCCAAAGGCCCTGGCCTTCAGCCCCGGATAGCGCCCCTGGAGCTCATAGATGAGCTCCTTGATCTCCTGGCGCTTGGTATTTCCATTGGCGGGGCAGGGATTTTCCACCACCGGCAAATTGAGGCGCTGGGCCGTGTGGCGGATCAGGTTCTCCCCGCAGTAGAGCATGGGGCGGATCTGGGTAATGCCGGTGCGGTCCAAATAGGTCACCGGCTGGAAGCAGCTCAGCCGCCCCTCAAAAATCAGGGACATAAATAAGGTTTCCACCGCGTCATCATAGTGGTGCCCCAGGGCGATTTTGGTGATTCCTTTTTCCTGAAGGGCACCGTGGAGAGCGCCCCGGCGCATTTTCGCACACATGGAGCAGGGGTTCTTCTCCTTGCGCAGATCAAAAATGACGTGGTGGATCTCACTATTTATAATGGTATAGGGCACGTTCAGCTCCTGGCAGAAGGTCTGAATGGGGGAAAAGTCCATCCCGGGTCTTCCATCGGCATGGCCCATATCCAGGGTCAGGGCCTCCACCTCAAAGGGGACGGGATAGAATTCCCGAAGCTTTGCCAGGGCCGCCAGCAGCATCAGGGAATCCTTCCCCCCTGAAACTCCCACCGCCACTCGGTCTCCGGGGTGTATCATATCATAGTCTTCCACACAGCGGCGTACCAGGGAGAGTATCTTGTTCATGTTCCGGCTCCTTTTCAAAAGTTAGGGGTAAACCGGGCAAAAGGGCTGTTTCCTGCAATAATCCGGCGCACTTTTTCCAATTAAAAACAGAAATTGAAAGTGAGCATTCAAGAGATTAATGGCGTATTCGAGAGAAAACGAGAGATATTATAAAATCAATCATTTTTCCTCGAAAAAACCGTTGACACCCGGTTACCTCCGTACTATAATACAAAACGCTCCGCTTGTACAGAGCTGGAGCAAAATGTTTTTATCATTGATCCAATGGTTGAGATATTGAAGTAAAATGGAGGTTTCACCTATGTCCACTTTTATGGCTAACAAGGGGAACATCACGCGCACCTGGTATGTGCTGGATGCCGCTGGAAAGCCCCTGGGCAAGACCGCCGCTCTGGCCGCGGACCTGCTGCGCGGCAAGCGCAAGCCCGAGTTCACCCCCAACGCTGACTGCGGCGACTTTGTCATCGTAATCAACGCCGAGAAGGCCGTTCTGACCGGCAAGAAGCTGGATCAGAAGTACTATCGTCACCACTCCGGCTGGGTGGGCGGCCTGAAGGAAGTCAAGTACCGCACCCTGATGCAGACTAAGCCCGAGCTGGCTATGAAGCTGGCCATCCGCGGGATGCTGCCCAAGAACATCATCGCCAAGGACTCCCTGACTCGTCTGCACATCTATCGCGGCCGCGAGCACAACCATGCCGCCCAGAAGCCCCAGGTCTGGGACGCCGAGTAAGAGGAGGATTTGAATCATGTATAAGAG
>DBFWXD010000079.1:0-8094 GCA_048215895.1 Eubacteriales bacterium | reverse complement strand
GAATTTGAACTGCCCGACGGCACCGTTCTTCACACGCTGGACGAGTCTTGATCTTCTCCAAATCCCATAATGAGAACCAATCCCAGGGCGATGACCAAATCCAGGTCGTCGCCCTCAGCCAATAAATAGAGCACGATCAGCAGCAACAGGATGTCCCCGGTGTCGATATCCTCCAGATGAAGGGCACGCAGGGCCCTGGTCAGCCCGCCTCCGCCGTCTTTTCGGGAAAACAGGGCCGACAGCCCCTCCCCGGACAGAAAGGGCGGAAGCTTGACCCGCTCCCCGTCCCGACGATGGGACGCGGGGCGGGGATTGTCCCGCTCCGCGGGCACCCAGTTGCAGCTGTCCTGGGGTATGTAACGGTTATACACCTTCCTCCTGCCCCCTTTCTCCCAGGGCGGTGATGGCCGCCCGGATCATTCGGGTCATCCGTGCAATCTGTATGGCCCGGTCCAGCCGGCCCCGGCGCTCCTCCCGCAGGAAGGGCCGCAGGGCCTGAAGGAGGGCGGCATTGCGGTCCTCGGTGCTCTGCACCTGGCGGATGACCTCCATGCCCGTGCGCAGCAGGGCGGGGTCCAGCTGTCCCAACATGGCCGACAGGTCCGGCTGGGCGCTCTGGACATCCCGTTCCTGCTCTTCTTCCCCGTCCGTCCCCTGCGCCTGCTGGTCTTCCCGGTTCGGGTTCTCCCCCGGGCTGTCCGTGGACAGGGAGCGGGCCAGGGACATGATCTGGGCCATGGCCTCCTGATTTCCCAGGATGGCATTCAGTTTTTCATCAAACTCTGCCACTTCCTGCCCACCTCCCTCCGGGGCCGGCGCTCATAGTCCGGCCTTCTTTGCCTGCTCCCCGATCCGCTCCACCAGATCGGCCCCCTCCTTGGAGTTCATCAGCCGGTCCATCATTTCCATCAGCTGCTGAGGGCTTCCCTGGGCGGCGGCCTGGGCCGCCTGGCGCACCTGCCCTCCCTGGCGCTGGAGCAGCTCCATCAGCCGCTTGGCGTCCTCGGTACCAGCCAGCGAGGCGATGGCCTGCCGGTTTTTCAGCAGCTCCTCCGGCGATCTGGCTCCGGCTCCCTGTGTGTGTTCCATGGCAATTCCTCCCATTCAGGGCGGGCTACGCCGCCCTATCGGTTTACTCCAGTATATGCGCTCCAAATCCGGAGGTGACACTTTTGAAAATTCTCGTACTTTCCGACTCCCACCGCTCCATGGCCGGCATCTACAACGCCATTGACACCCAGCAGCCCGACCATGTGATTCACCTGGGAGATTTGATGGAAGATGCGGAGTATGCCTCTATGGTCTACCCCACCCTCCCCATCTGCAAGGTACCCGGCAACTGCGATGGGTGGACCAGCGTGGAGGCCATCAAGCAGATCACTCTGGGGGGCAAGTCCATTCTTCTCTCCCACGGGCATTTGTGGGGGGTGAAGAGCGGCTATGACCGTGCCTTTGCCCAGGCCAGAGCTGTGGGCGCGGACATTCTCCTCTTCGGCCACACCCACCAAGCCCTGTGCTGCCAGCTGGAGGACGGGCTGTGGGTGCTGAATCCCGGCTCCAGCCGCTCCACCTACGGCCTTATTACGTTGGATGAGGAGGGCATCTCCTGCTCCATCCATCACCAGAACTGACCCTTTCTGCCCCCACGGGAGGTGACCCCCTTTGAAAAAAATACTCTATATTCTGTTCCATCGCTCGGTCTTCGTGGGCCTGTCCCTGCTGGCCCAGATTGCCACCCTGCTGGTCATGGTGGTCACCTTTTCCGAGTACACGGAAACCTTTTATTGGTGCCTCATCGCCATCAGCGTCCTGGCCGCCCTGGCCATTGTGGGCAGCCGCATGGAACCCGGGTATAAGATCGCCTGGCTGCTGCTGATCCTCCCCTTCCCCGTCTTCGGCGGGGTGTTCTTCCTGATGGTGGGCGGAGGCGCGGTGCCCAAGCGTACCCGCCGCCGCATGCAGGGTATGCTGAAAAAGACTGCCCAGGTCCTCCGGGACGATTTCAAGGCCGACGATCTGCTCCCGCTGGGGGGAGATGCCGCCGGCCAGGCCAATTACCTGGAGCGCCGGGCCGCCTGTCCGGCCTACACCAACACGGAGACGGAGTATTTCCCCCTGGGAGATGACGCCTTCCCCCGTATGCTGGAGGAGCTGGAAAAGGCGGAAAAATACATCTTCCTGGAGTATTTTATCATCCAGCCCGGCGTCTTTTGGGACAGCATTCTCGCCATTCTGGAGCGCAAGGCCGCCCAGGGGGTGGAGGTCCGGGTGATGTATGACGACATGGGCTGTATGTTCACCCTGCCCCGGGACTACAACGAGATTCTCACCCGCAAGGGCATCCAGTGCCGGGTCTTCAACCGCTTTCTCCCGGTCATGTCCCTGCGTCTCAACAACCGGGACCACCGGAAGCTGATGATCATCGACGGCAAGGTGGGCTTTACCGGGGGTATCAACCTGGCCGACGAGTATATCAACGTGAAAAAGCGCTTCGGCCACTGGAAGGACAGCGCCATCCTCCTGGAGGGAGACGCGGTCTGGTCCATGACGGTGATGTTTCTCACCATGTGGGACCACATCGCCTCCTGGGACGAGGACTTCGACCGCTTCCGTCCCCCCGCCGCCCCGGTGCGGCCCTGGACGGGCTATGTTCAGCCCTACACCGACACCCCGCTGGACGTTGAAGCAGTTGGGCAGGCGGTATACCTCAACATGATCGCCAAGGCCAAAAAGTATATCTATATCACCACCCCTTACCTGGTCATCGACGTGGCCACCAACACCGCCCTGTGCAACGCCGCCAAATCCGGCGTGGACGTGCGCATCATCACCCCCCACATCCCCGACAAGCAGTACGTCTTCCAGGTCACCCGGGCCCACTACCCTCCCCTGCTGGAGGCGGGGGTGAAGATCTATGAGTACACCCCCGGGTTCATCCACGCCAAAAACTTTGTAGTGGACGACCGGTTTGCCACGGTGGGCACCGTCAATCTGGACTACCGCAGCCTCTTTCTCCACTTTGAAGACGGCGTGTGGCTGTGCGAGGCACCCTGCATCGCAGACATTCGCCGGGACTTTGAGCAGACGCTGAAGGTCTGTGAGCCCATCTCTCTGCGCCGGGCCAAGCACCTGAACATTCTGCTCCAGCTCTACCGGAACATTTTGCGCGTGTTCGCCCCATTGATGTGACCATAAAAAAGGTGCCGCCCGGCGTGGGCGGCACCTTTCCTATTACCGGCAGCAGTGCTGGTTATTGCCGCTGCTGCTTCCGCTCTGGCTGCTGGGCGGGAAGAACTCGCCCACGGGGAACTGGACCTTGCGGAACATCTCGCAGGGGTCCTCCTGGCAGGTATCATCACAGCCGGTGCAGCTGCAGTCCTTGGTGGGGATGCAGTAGTCATAGGCGGGGATCAGAAGCTGGGTATCCCGCTCCATGCGGATGATGGTGAACTGACCCAGGGTGACAAAGAGCCGGTGCTGGTCGCCGCTCATCATCAGCTCGTCGCCGAAGCAGGCGGCCACGCCCATGGGAATGTCCGTGCAGGAGCAGTCGCAGGGGCGGCAGTGGCACACATCCACCAGCTTCAGGTTGAGGATCAGCGGGTCTACCGCCTCCACCACCGCCGTGGGGACGCTGGTCCGGGGCAGACACTGGATCTCCCCTCCGTTCTCCCCCACCTGGGAGGAGAAGACCTTGGCGCCGCCATCGCTGCCGAAGAGCACCGCCCGCTTCTCAAACACCGCCAGACCGCAGACCTCCACCGGCCGGGCTGCGCCCACAAAGGCGTCGGCGGTGATGCGGTAGAAGAACCGCACATCCACGGTATAGAAGCCCCGGTTGAAGGTGACGGGTTCCACATCAATGTACGCGTACAGCAGCTCTGCGCATTTGGCCTTTACAGACTGGGCCCGGTCAATGACCTCCTGGGAGCACCGGGTGGGGTACACCCGCAGATCCTCCACGCAGTCCCGGTCGGAAGATATAGCGTTTTATATATTTTTCATCTATTAATTGATATTGTTTTATTTTATTGAAAATCTATATATAGAAACTAACTACACTTTTACCTGCTTCTAAGTGCTGTTAACTGCTGTAATACCAATGGTTTTCAGAACAGATAAGAGTAGTTAAAAGCGGGTAAGTGTAGGTAATTCGTATATTATTTCTGTACCATTCATACAACCATATTCCTACGCTTCTTGATGTGGTTGATTTTATTTCTACACCTATACTCCTACACTGAAAGCGAGCTTGGCAAGGTCTATTTTATTTTCTCAATCTCCTCTCGAAGCCAAGTAAATTCGCGGCGCGTGTAGACCTTTTCTGTGATGTCGGAGATCTTGTGACCTACCATATATTTGATGGCATACTCATCCACCCCATAGCGTTTTGCCATGGTCACAAAGTGGGTGCGACCATCGTGAGGACGGTGCTCGGGGTTTAGTTTCAATTCATCACGGATACGCTCGAAGGCTTTCTGATACCGAGCATAGGTCAACTCAAAGTTCTTCTTGTTTCGGTTGTTGGGGTCTGCCCAGTTAAGCAGATACGGGCTTCCGATTGCTTCTGCTTCTCGATATTTTTTGAGTACCAGGTCCTGAATACGGGAATGAATGGGGACAACACGATTCTCACCGGCATCCGTCTTCATGCCGCCTTGAAATGTCCAGCTCTCTAAATCCACATCCTTTAGTTCCAGTAGTCCCAGTTCCTGAGGGCGCCAGCCGGAGTAGCACTGGATAAGCAGGATGTCGATACCATGTTTCTCATCGATATTATTCCAGAGCAATTCCATTTCATCATCTGTAAAAGCGATATGCCCCTTCTTTACTTTCTGGATCTCTTTGACGGTTTCTTCCGTGAGGTTGAAGGTTCTGGAATAGTTTCGATCCACTAACTCATATTCCAACGCATAGTCCAGCATCATGTTAAACATGGATTTGATTTGGTTCTTCATGGTGGCTGTTGGATGCTGCTCTCTGCCTCGAACAGTGGCCACGCCCTCTTCCATGCAGCCTTTTACATGACGGGCTCGAATGTCCATAACTCGCATCTTGTAAACTGCCGAACAGTAAGGCCAGGCACTGGTCACCGCCTTTGTACTCTTGACGGTCTTTTCGTATTCTGGAAGCCACTTGTCATAGAGCTCCTGCATGGTGATGGCTGTTCCAAGGTCATATGGATTCTTGTTATATTCCACCAGAGCGGCATAGGCATCGTTATAGGTGGCGAAGTATGATTCCGGCTTGAGCGGTTTGCAAATGGGTCTGCCATCAGAAGTTTTCCCCACAGTTACCATGGCTCGGAATGGATTTCTCAAATTACGATTTTTGATCTCACTGATCTGACCAAAGCCATTCGGCAATCGCCGTCGCTTGTTGGATTTGCGAGGTCTTTTTATTTTTTCAGAAGGTTTCAGAGGATATCCGCAATGAGGACAGGCATTTGCCTTATCGCTCACTGGCAATTCGCACTCTGGGCATTGGGTCAGCATAGGTCATCCCTCTTTTTCAAGGCTTTAATTTCTCGGCGTTCGATTTTGTCAACGATACGGCCGCCTACCGCATGGAGTAGAAAAACGCTGCCCGCAAATAGTAGCGCACCCCAGGCTCGCTGATTTTTGTTGTACTCTTTTACGCCGCCCTGCATAGTATAGACTTCATGCAAATGCTTGGCTGGGTTCACGTGTTTCTTCATTGGGTGTCTCCTTTCGCAAGATTTACAGTGGGTTTTATGGAGGTGTTCTATATGAAATACATGACGAATGCACAAATCGACGAGCTTAATTTGCTTTTGGATAAGCATGGGGCGGCTTTGACAGCATTTTATAACGAAGGAATGAGACAAGGCGCCAAAAATGTGATCCATGGTATGATGATTGGCGCGGCGATTATTGCTGGCGTTCAGATCACAAGGGCAATCATCAGAGCACACAAGCAAAAGAACTAAATAAGAATTGGGGTCGCTTAATCAGCGGCTCCTTTTCTTTTTGCCCCTTGCGCCGCCCGCTCTAATCATATATGATAAGTGTACGAATTGTCAAGCATATTCCTACACAATATTTTTGATTAAGATTTGAGGGCTGGATATGGTGATGAACGAGTGCTCCGCCTGTCCCCGGTGCGGCGGACGGTTGAAATACTACGACAGCGTGCCCAGACTGGTACGGACGAAAGGGCGGCAAACCTCCAGAGTTCCCATGCGCCGCCTGCGGTGCTCCGGCTGCGGGGCAATCCACCGGGAACTGGGCGGTCTGTTCTTCCCCTACAAGCAGTACGAGGCCGAAGTGATATTCGGCGTACTGGAGGGGCTTATCACCTGCGAGACACTGGGGTTCGAGGATTACCCCTGCGAGATGACCATGCTCCGGTGGCTTTCGCAGAAAGCACAGCTCCTATTATGGAGAAATCCATAAGCGAAAGGAGTAAATGAGCATGAAACTGACACCTGTGGACCAGATACCGAAGATGAACGGCTATCACAAGCTGCAAGAGCTGATCGAGGAGTTTACGAACGGCGACGCTAAAATCGTAAAGGTGGAATTTAGCGAGACCGATTATAAATCCCCGGCGGTCTGCCGGTCTTGTCTGGCCGCGGCCATCAAGCGGTCGAAGCGTCCGGTCAAGGTATGGCGTCGTGGAAATGAGATATTCCTGAGCAGGGATGTTTGACAAAGGATCGAGCCGCCGTAACAGGCGGCTCTTTTCTTTTTCGGACGCAGGAATTGCACAGCCCTTTATGGAGGTGATTTCAATGGACAAAATCAAAGCACTCAACACCAAAGTCATGGCAAAAGACTTCGGACGGGTAGGCTTGGGCACACTGGCCATTGTAGCCGGAGCATTTCTGTGGGGCAAGTTTTTGTACGGCAGAGGTGTGCGCGGCTGCCAACGCTGGATGTGCGAGACGTTTCCGGACGAATACGAAAGCATGACGGAAAAGGTCGCTGATATGCTGGAACAGGACCATTGAACAGGCCAAAACAGATTGAGCCGCTCTCGCGGCGGCTCTTTCTTTTGTCTCCGGCGGTTATATTTCTAATTTAGATTAGCCCGATTTAACCTAAGTTAGAAAACGGGCCCCGCAGATTTTGCAATTCCTATTATGGAAAGGAAACGGATAGATGCTGGTGGAAATCCAGCGGTGAGACACGAAGGCGTGCCGCCAAGTAATAACTTAATCAAAGATGGCACCCACCGGGCAACGGTTTTCGTTGGGCCGACCCTGAAGTCGTTTCCTTTTCTTTTTTCGCGCCGATTCAACAGGGGCCTTTATGGAGGTGAAGGTTATGAACACCAGGAAAATTCTTAGCGCGATCGGAACATTCGCGGTTGTGGGCGCGGTATCCACGGCAGGCGCGGCACTATGGACGAAGGTTCTGAACAGGAAGTTTCAAATGGTACAGCTCAAACTGACACACCCGAAGTCAGACAAAATCATATTCGTCGACTTCAAGAAGGCAAAGAGGGGCCGCTGACGCAGCGGCTCTTCCTTTTTTTTCATCCGCACAAAAGGCCGTCTCCTTTATGGAGACAAAACTTTTTAGGAGGTAATCAAGGATGAACAAGCAGAAATGGACAGAGAAGCCGGTCACCTGGGGCGGATATCTCAAACTCAGCGGCATTGTGACAGTCATCGGCGCGATTTTCAGCGCGGTGTATATCATTGCCATGTTTGAGCCGGCCTGGTGGATCGGGATTCGGAAGACGGTTGGAAAGACGTTCAACCATTGGGCCCGGAAAAGGAATCGTTTCTAAAGGGCGGGAGCCGCTGCAACAGGCGGCTCCTTTTCTTTTTCTTTCCACCGAGGTTGTTTTTACGAAAACGGGGCTGCGCCCTTAGAATAGCCGTTGAAAGGAGGCAGACGCCGATGAATGAACAAGAGTTCCATCCGGGCTCCGTCCCTGTGGCGGTGGTGGCCCGTGTTTATGGAAAAGACGCGTCCTGGGTGAGGGCCGGAATTATCTCCGGCTGGCTGCCCATCGGCAAGGCGACCCGGAACGGCAATCTGGTGGCCAGCATTGAGGAGATGGATCCCCGGTATGGCCGGATCAATTTCTACATCTCGCCAAAACGATTGTACGAGGAAACCG
>DBFWXD010000078.1:0-2291 GCA_048215895.1 Eubacteriales bacterium | reverse complement strand
CAGGATCTGCTGGCCCCCAGCAAGACCAAGGGGAAAACAAGCTTTCATATTCTCATGGATAAACTGCCGGACACCCATAAGGCACGGTGGTTTGCCGGCGCGGCCCTGACCACTGCGGAGCAGTCTATGAATTCCGTCATGTCCACCGTCCTGTCCCGCCTCAATGCCTTCCTGGATACGGAGCTTGAGCAGGTCCTCTGCTTTGACAGTGCCATCAACGCCGAGGATTTTGCCTCGAAGAAGTCCGCCATCTTTCTCATACTCCCGGAGGAGGACCCCAGCAAGAACTTTATGGCCGGCCTCATGATTCAAACGCTCTCCCGTGAGCTGTTCGCTGTGGCGGACGAGAATGGCGGGAAGCTGAAGAACCGGGTGGTCCTCTTCTGTGACGAGCTGGGCACCATGCCTGCCTTCGACATTCTGCCCCTGTTCTCCGCTGGCCGCTCCCGGCGGCTGACTCTAGTGCCCATCATCCAAAGCCTGGCCCAGCTGGAGAAGAACTACGGCAAGGAGGGGGCGGAGATCCTGGCGGATAACTGCCAGGACACCATCTTCGGCGGCTTTGCCCCCAACAGCCAGACCGCCGAAGTGCTGTCCAAGGCTCTGGGCAGCCGCACCGTGATGAGCGGCTCCATCTCCAGGGGGAAGAACGACCCCAACCAGAGCATCCAGATGATCGAGCGGCCCCTCATGACCCCGGACGAGCTCAAGTCCATCCCCAAGGGGCACTTCATCGTCATGAAAACAGGCACCCACCCCATGCAGGCCCGCCTGCGCCTGTTCCTGGAGTGGGGGATCACCTTTGGTGCGGCCTACCAGGTACCCCAGCAGGCCGCCCGAAAGGTCTACTACGCCAGCAAGGCAGAATTGACCGATATCATATACCGGGCATTTCCTGCGCCTGCCTGCCAGAACAACTACCGCACGCCGAAAAAGGAGGAAACCGTGCCATGAGCTATTTTAGTGAGATCTACGGCGACCCGGAGCTGAGTGCCAGGGCCAAGCAAGTGCTGGTGTACCTCCACGACCGGGCAAACAAGGATGGCAAGAGCTGGTACGCCATCGCCACCATGGCCAAAGACCTGAGCATCTCCCGCTCCACCATAAAACGAGCCCTGGCAGAGTTGATCCACCAGGGCCGAGTGGAGAAATAGGCAAGATTCCGGGAGAACAGAGGGTGTACTTCGAACTGTTATCAAATAAAGCAATTGATGCGCATCTAATGTGATAACTCAGTCAGTTAAGATATAAAGTGTTGTGGGGAGAATTTTTGCGTTTTATGAAATAGCCCATAGTATTCATGAAGGATTTAGATTGAGATAAAGTGTTATACGAAACATACCGCCTTCCTGCTTTATATCGAGCGTACCCCCGTATTTGTCTACAACCGACTGGACATTTTGTATTCCATATCCATGGAAAGAATGGCCGGAGTGTAGACGATGTTTACCGCCCTCAATATACGGGTTGGACATCTCATAGAGAAGAAGATTGTTATGGACTGAGATCTCTAATGAGATTTTCCTATGTTGGGCTGGAAGGGCTAGACATGCCTCTAAAGCGTTTTCAAAAGTGTTTCCAATAATAATGCTAAGGTCGAGTATATTGATGTTTAGAGTTTGGGGTACCCAGACAGATAAATCTAATGGTACAGTCAAATCATTAGCTTGCTGGGCATAGTGTTGCAGAATTGCGCCGACTTCCGGGTTCCCGACATCAACAACACTTCCGATTTTGCTGAGAGAGTCCTGTGCATCAAGGAACACCTGTTCCACAGACGATTTATCCCCGCTTACCGACACAGCTTTCATGGCAGTTAGGTATTTGCTCATATCGTGCCACATGGCGCGGGTTTGCTCCTGCTCTTTCCAAAGGCTGTCGTAATAGCTTAACTGTAGTTCAAGCTGTTGCTGTCGGAGATCGGCATTGTGCCGCTCTTCCTGCCGTGCTTTGACCACCTCTGCATAGACAATGATTATAATATTGAGATAGAGGATGCCTATTAAAATAATCGTCGATTCCACAGAGAGTTTTCGTCCTCCATTTTGCGTAAGGCGCAGAATTTCATCGCAGAAATAGACGCTGAATATCTGACACGCAAGAAGAGGCAACAAGCTTTTCAGCTTCAGTAAAGAGTGCTCCCTGTGCATGAGTGGAACGGCGATTATGACCAACGCTAATTGGCACACTTTCGCTATGAGAATATAAATAGCCCGTTCATACCCCGGGGACATAACGTCCAGATACTCCCACCCCATAATTGCAAGCAGCTTTAAGCAAAGGAGCTCCGT
>DBFWXD010000077.1:0-11087 GCA_048215895.1 Eubacteriales bacterium | reverse complement strand
CGCCGCCGCCTCCGGGGGCCTGATCGGCGTGGGACCGGGGGAGGGGTGGCTGCACCGGGTGGCTGCCGCCGACACCGACCTGGTGTTTGGCATGCTGTGTGAGGAGTGGGGACTGATTATTGCGGTGCTGGCTGTGCTGTGCATTGTGGCCCTGGCGGTATTTGCCGTGCGGTGCTGCCGTGCGGGGCGGTCCAGCTTCTATGCCATCGCCGCCTGCGCGGCCACCAGCCTTCTGGTGTTCCAGACCATTTTGAATGTCCTGGGGTCGGTGGATATTCTGCCCCTCACCGGAGTGACCTTCCCCTTTGTCTCCAACGGCGGCTCCTCTATGCTCGCCGCCTGGGGACTGCTGGCGTTTCTCAAGGCCGCCGACACCCGCCGGGATGCCAGCTTTGCCATCCGCAAACAGACGCTTCATCCTCCACAGTGGCTGAGCGGCTCGGGAACGAAAAAGGAGGCCAGCCATGAAAAAAATTGAAAAACGCACCCTGGTCTGTCTGGCGCTGACGCTGGCGCTGGTGCTGGGACTGGGCCTGTTTGTGGTAAAGTTTTTCCTCTTCGGAGGAGACTGGGCATCCTTTGCCGCCAACCGTCACCTCTACAATTCCAGCGGCGCCTTGGCGGTGGGCCGGGTGCTGGACCGGGACGGAGATGTGCTGTCCTGGGTGGATGAAGAGGGAAACCGGCAGTATTACGACAATGCCACCGTCCGCAAGGCCACCCTCCATGCGGTGGGAGATCCCTACGGCTCCATCGGCACCAGTGCCCTGGTGGCCTTTGCCGACAAGCTTTCCGGCTATAATTTTCTGACCGGCGCGGATAACCCCTTCGGCCAGGGCAACGACCTCTATCTCACCCTGGACGCCCGCCTCAACTACATCGCCTATGAGGCCCTGAAGGGGCATAAGGGAGCGGTGGGCGTCTATAACTATAAGACGGGGGAGATCTTGTGCATGGTCTCCTCGCCCACCTTTGATCCGGCCAACCCGCCGGAGATTGAGGAGGGGGATGAGCGGTATGAAGGCGTCTATGTGAACCGCTTCCTGTCCAGCTCCTTCACCCCTGGATCGGTATTCAAGACCATCACCCTCACCGCCGCCCTGGAAAACCTCCCCGACCTTTCGTCCCGCAGCTTCCACTGTGACGGCTCCACCACCGTGGGGGGAGAGGAGATCACCTGCCTCTATGCCCACGGGGACATGGACATTGCCGATGCTCTGGCCAGCTCCTGCAACGGAGTGTTCGCTCAGCTGGCGGTGGAGCTGGGGGAGGAGACCATGAGCCGCTATGTGGAAAAGGCGGGAATGCTGGACAGCTACTCGGTCAGCGGAATTTCCACCGCAAAGGGAAGCTATGACCTGACCGGGGCCTCCACCAGCCAGCTGGGCTGGTCGGGCGTGGGCCAGTATAACGACCTGGTGAACCCCTGTGCGGTGATGGTGTGGATGGGTGCCATCGGAAACGGCGGCAAGGCCGCGGTCCCCTACCTGGTGCTGAAAACCGAGGGGGGACTGCCTTTGCCCTCGCTGCCCCACCTGACCCGGCACACCGACACCCTGATCCAAAAGGATACCGCCCAGCAGCTGGCGGATATGATGGCCAACAACGTGGTGGTGAACTACGGTGCAGACCGCTTCCCCAACATGGACGTGTGCGCGAAATCCGGCACCGCCGAGGTGGGAGGCGGCAAACAGCCCAGCGCCTGGTTTGCGGGATTCCTCCGCAATGAGGACGCCCCCTACGCCTTCGCCGTGGTGGTGGAGGAGGGAGGCAACGGTTCCGTCTCCGCCGGAGGTGTGGCGGCCCAGGTCCTGGACGCACTGGTCAACGGATATTAAAAAAAGCGCCTGCTTCGGCAGGCGCTTTTTTTAAGCAAATCGTTTCGGTGATGGGAAATAAAAAAGTTGGGAGCAAACGTTTTACGTTTGCTCCCATTTGGCGGAGTAGGAGGGATTCGAACCCTCGAGCCGTGTTAGCGGCTACACGATTTCCAGTCGTGCTCGTTATGACCACTTCGATACTACTCCGAGTACCGCCGTTCGGGTCAGCGAAACAGCAAAATGTATTATACCAGCTTTTCCTATATAGTCAACCCCTTTTTTACAAAAAGTGAAATTTTTTTATAAGCCCTTGCGGGCGGCTGAGGGATACACTATAATGTGGAAGGGCAAAGCCCAAATTTAAGGAAGTAAGAGGTGTAATTCCTATGAAATTTTATCGCTGTGACCACTGCGGCAACATCGTGACCTTCGTCCATTCTGCCGGCGTGCCCGTTATGTGCTGCGGCCAGAAGATGACCGAGCTGGTGCCCGGCACCACCGATGCCGCTCTGGAGAAGCACGTGCCTGTTGTCTCTGTGGAGGGCAACGTGGTGAAGGTCCAGGTTGGCTCTGTGGAGCACCCCATGCTGGCGGAGCACTATATTGAGTTCATCGCCATCGAGACCACTTCCGGCAGCCAGATCAAGTATCTGAAGCCCGGCGAGAAGCCCCAGGCCGCCTTTGTTCTGGCCGAGGGGGAGCAGCTGGTGGCTGCTTACGAGTACTGCAACCTCCACGGTCTCTGGAAGGCCTAAGGGCAGCAACATCATGAAAGCGCATGGGGACGTCCAAACGGCCGCCCCCATGTTTTATTTTGCCTTGTCCGGGGCAAGGATCTCCTCCAGACGGCGGAGCATCTGCACCAGCTCCTCCCGGGTGGCAAAGGAACCGTACCGGGGCCCCTGGGCTCCGGGTGCCACAAGGCCGGACTTCTCCGCCCATGCCCGGGCCTGGGCAGACCAGCCGGCGGGCGCCAGTTTGGCCCGCTGGGCCAGATATTGTTCCATCAATTCATTGAATCGCTCCTGGGTCATGTCCTCGTCCTCCTCGTCGTTTTCGCCCAACGCCATGGCCTTGGCCACATCCCGGCGGAACTGATCCATGGTCACCTTGTGCTTGGGCCACCAGTGCAGTACGTCTCCGTGGCCGCTGGCAATGCCCAGGTCATAGCCCTCCCGGTGGCAGATGACCACCCCCGGCTTCAGCGGGTCCAGCTGGAACTGCCGGCACAGCAGAGCGGTGAGGGCTACGGCGTTTTGATAAATGTCCCGGAAATAGCCCTCGTTGGCCGCTGCGTCATAGCCCACCATGGTGCCGCCCTGATAGGTGTGGCCGGCGGGCTCGCAGCATTCAAAGGACAGGTGGGTGTTGTTGGCGCTGCGGCCGGTGGTGCCGGTGCCCGCGTGCCAGGCCCGGGTGGTCCAGGGCAGCGTCTGGATGACTCCCTCCCGGGATACAAAGGCGTGGACACACTTGTCCACACCGGATTTGTTCCAGCTGCGGAGAAAGACCTGGGGGTTGGGCTGAGCCACTCCGGTGGAGTGGACCATGACGCCCTGAGGCTTCAGGGTACGGCCCTCCCGATAGCAGTCATTCTGGGTCAGCAGCTGCTGCGTTACTTGAAGATGCATATTGACCTCCTGTTCCGCATTCCCCCGTGGGGGTATCCCATTCTATTCGGAAGGCAGGCTTTTGTTCCAAACCATTGACAGTCTGGAAAATTTACACTAGAATAGACAAATACGGACAGAAAAAGCAATTTTTTTGTCTTCTGTGTGAAATGAGGAGGAGCATTATGGATCCGAAAGCGAAACCGATCAAGAGCAATCCCCTGGCTCTGCTGCCGATCTTGGTATTTCTTGTTCTGTATCTGGGCATGGGCCTGATCTTTGAGTATGTGCTGAAGATTGAGATGGGCTTTTACAACATTCCCATCGTGGTCGTGTTCATGGTGGCGCTGCTGGTGGCCTGCCTGCAAAACGTAAAGCTGAAATTTGATGACAAAATGGTCATTATGGCCCGTGGTGTGGGCGATAAGAACATCATGACCATGATTCTCATTTTCCTGGTGGCCGGCGTCTTTGTAGGCGTCACCGGCCGGGACAGCGCCGAGGCCGTGGCCTATTTCCTGCTGTCCGTCACCCCTGCCTGGGCCTCTGCGGCGGTGCTGTTTGTGGCCGCCTGCTTTGTGTCCACGGCCATGGGCACTTCCGTGGGTACCATTACACTGATCGTCCCTATTGCCGTGGCTGTGGCCAGCGTGTCCGGCTTCTCCCTGCCCCTGTGCATCGGGTCGGTCATGGGCGGAGCCATGTTCGGAGACAACCTGTCCTTTATCTCCGACACCACTATCGCTGCCTGCAGCACCCAGGGCTGCGCCATGCGGGACAAGTTCCGGGCCAACTTCAAGATCGCCATGCCCGCCGCTGTGGTGACCCTGGTCATCATCATGCTCATGTCCATGAACGCCGGGGTGGAGCACATCGAGATCCCCGAGTATAACCTGTGGCTGCTCATCCCCTATGTTCTGGTTCTGGCCGGAGGCATTGCGGGCATGAACGTGTTTGTGGTGCTGCTGGTGGGTATCCTCTCCGGCATTATTATCACCCTGGGTACCGGTACCGTGGACTTTATGACCATGCTGAGCTCCATGGGCTCCGGCGCGTCTGGCATGTTTGAGACCATCATGGTCACCATTCTGGTGTCCGCCATGTGTGCCCTCATGCGGGAGCACGGCGGCTTTGAGGCTCTGCTGGCCTTCATCCGCCGGGTGTTCAAGGGCCGTGTGGGCGGCCGGCTGGGCGTGGGCCTGCTGGTAGGCGCCATGGACATTGCCACCGCCAACAACACCGTGGCCATCGTGATGGCCGGTCCCATCGCCAAGGAGATCAGCGAGGAGTACGGTATTACCCCCAAGGAGTCCGCTTCTCTGCTGGACACCTTCTCCTGTATCTTCCAGGGCATCATCCCCTACGGTGCCCAGATGCTCATCGCGGTGTCCACTGCCGTGTCCCTGGGCAGCACCGTGTCTGCCTTTGAGATCATTCCCTGCCTGTTCTATCCCTATATGCTGGCCATTGCCTCCCTGGTGTATATCCTGGTGGGGGCGGGCAAGAAGAAAGCCTAAAGTACATTGACAGCACTCCGCCGCGCCTGACGCCGGGCGCGGCGGAATTTTTTCCCCAACTGCCCTGTGGCCATGATTGCGCCGATGAAAAAGGAGGAACCAAATGAAACGCCTGACCAACACCCTGCTTACCCTGCTGCTGCTCTTGTCCCTGACCGCCTGTCAGCTTTCACAGTCCCAAAGCTCCATCTCTCTGGAGGAGATTCCCGCCTATGACGGGCAGGCCTATGTGGAGCTGGAGGGAAATGTCCCCACGTTTACCCAGGAGGAGCTGGAGAGCTTCCCGGTGGAGGAGTACAGCGCCCTGGACCTGCTGGGGCGGTGCGGCGTGGCCCGGGCCACGGTGGGCCTTGACACCATGCCCACCGAGGAGCGGGGAGAGATCGGCCAGGTGAAGCCCAGCGGCTGGCACTTGGCCAAGTACGACTGTGTGGACGGCAAGTATCTCTATAACCGCTGTCACCTCATCGGCTATCAGCTCACCGGGGAAAATGCCAACGAGGAAAATCTCATCACCGGCACCCGGTATCTCAACGTGACCGGCATGCTGCCCTTTGAAAATGAGGTGGCAGACTATGTGGAGGACACGGGCAACCATGTGTATTACCAGGTGACCCCCATTTTTTCCGACAGCGAGCTGGTAGCCCGGGGCGTGCAGATGGAAGCCCTGTCCGTGGAGGACGGGGGCGAGGGCGTGTGCTTCAACGTCTACGTCTACAACGTTCAGCCCGGAGTGGTCATCGACTACGCCACCGGAGAGAGCTGGCTGGAGGGCGAGGAGCCTGCGGCCACCCAGCAGCCGGATTCGTCCGGTTCGGAAAGCCAGTCTCAGGGGAGCTCCTCCAGCCAGCAGGAGCCGTCCCAGAGCGGCCTGACCTATATTCTCAACAACAACACCATGCGCTTCCACCTGCCCGACTGTTCCAGCGTAGCGTCCATGAAGCCCGAGAACCGGGAGGAGACCGGGGAGAGCCGGGAGGCGCTGATTGAGCAGGGCTACCAACCCTGCGGCCAGTGCAAGCCCTAAATTTGTCAAAAATTTTGAGAAAAAGAATGCCGTGAAAAAGAGGAATTTGAGGACAAATTTCGTATAAGTAAAGAGTATAAGGAGAAAAGGCCGAATTTGAAAGGAGGACTGTCCATGACACTGCGCGAACAGCTCCAACAGCGGGAGGAGGCCATCCTCTCTCCGCGGGCCTGCCGCTCGTCCCAGACCCGGGGACGGGAGCGGGAGGAAGCGGAGTGTGATGTGCGCACCCCCTTCCAGCGGGATACCGACCGGATTGTCTATTCCAAGGCCTTCCGCCGCCTTAAGCACAAGACCCAGGTCTTTCTCCAGCCGGAGGGAGACCACTACCGCACCCGGATGACCCACACCCTGGAGGTGAGCCGGATTGCCCGGACCATCTCCCGTGCCCTGGGCCTTAACGAGGACCTCACCGAGGCCATTGCCCTGGGCCACGATCTGGGCCACACCCCCTTCGGCCACGCGGGCGAGCGGCTTTTGAACGAGGTCATGCCCGGCGGCTTTGCCCACTACCGCCAGTCGGTGCGGGTGGTGGAGCGGCTGGAGAAGAATGGGGAGGGCCTGAACCTCACCTGGGAGGTGCGAAACGGCATAGCCTGCCACACCAAGGGTACCCCGGCAGCCACCCTGGAGGGCCAGGTGGTGCGCCTGGCTGACCACATCGCCTACATCAACCACGACATTGAGGACGCCCTGCGGGGCGGAGTCATCTACCCCATGGACATTCCCCTGGGGGTGTCCCATGTGCTGGGCTTTACCCATGGAGAGCGCATTGACGCCCTGGTGAAGGACGCCATTGAGGCCAGCCAGGACCGGGATGAGATCTGCCAGTCTCCCGATGTGGGCGAGGCCATGCAGATTTTGAAGCAGTTCATGTTTGACAGCGTCTATACCAATCCTCTGGCCAAGGGGGAGGAGGGTAAGGCCCAGGAGATGCTCCGGCGGCTGTTTGACTACTACCGGAAGGACCCCGACCAGCTGCCCGACGACTTCCAGACCATCCGGGAGGAGGAGGGCGTGGAACGGGCGGTGTGCGATTACATCGCCGGCATGACCGATCCCTTCGCGGTGGAGCGGTACAAGGAGCTGTTCATTCCCATGGGCTGGACCTTAAAATAGCATAATTTTGTGCTTATTCGGTTACAAATAGGGCATATCCCCAACATTTATGAGAGGAGGCGGGTGCTTTGCCCTTACCGGAACGATTTTTGGACGAGCTGGTGGCCCGTACGGACATTGTGGACCTGGTTGGCGAATCGGTGCGTCTGACCAAAAAGGGGAGCAGCTATTGGGGCTGCTGTCCCTTCCACAGCGAAAAGACCCCCTCTTTCCATGTGGTGCCCGACCGGCAGATCTATAAGTGTTTTGGCTGCGGCAAGGGGGGCGGCGTCATCAACTTTGTGATGGAGCTGGAAAACCTCCCCTTCCGGGATGCGGTGGCGGTGCTGGCCAAGCGGGCCGGGATAGCCATGCCGGAAATGGGCAGCTCCTCCACCGGCATGCGGGAGCGCCGGGAGAAGATCCTGGAGATGAACAAAAAAGCCGCCCAGGCCTTCTACCGCTGGCTTAACGGCCCCGAGGGGGCCCAGGGCCTGGACTACCTTCGCCGCCGGGGGCTGTCCCGCAAGACGCTCACCCGCTTCGGTCTGGGCTTTGCCCCAGACAGCTGGGACGCCCTCATCCGGGAGCTGACGGCCCAGGGTTATGACAAGCGGGACCTGCTGGATGCGGGCCTGGCGGTGAGCAATAAGGACGGACGGATCTATGACCGCTTCCGCAACCGGGTGATGTTTCCCATCATCGATGTGCGGGGCAACGTCATCGGCTTTGGCGGCCGGGTCATGGACGATTCCACCCCCAAATACCTCAACTCCCCGGATACCCCGGTTTATAACAAAAGCCGCAACCTCTTTGCCCTGAACATTGCCAAGACCTCAAAGGAGGGGCGGGTGATTCTCACCGAGGGGTATATGGATACCATCGCCCTCCACCAGGCGGGCTTTGACAGCGCCGTGGCTTCGCTGGGCACATCCCTCACCGAGGAGCACGCCCAGCTTCTGTCCCGGTATTTTAAAGAGGCTGTCATCTCCTACGACGGAGACGGAGCCGGCGTGGCCGCCGCCCAGCGGGCCATCCCGCTGCTGGAAAAGGCGGGGCTGAAGGTCCGGGTGCTGCGTATGCAGGGGGCCAAGGACCCGGACGAGCTGATCAAGAAGAACGGGCCGGAGGCCTTCCGGCGGCTTCTGGATCAGAGCGAGAACCAGGTGGACTACCGCCTGGCCCAGATTGAGCGAAAATTTGACCTCACCGACGATGTGCAGAAGATTGCCTTCCTCCAGGAGGCGGCCCAGCTGCTGTCCACCCTGCCTAGCGCAGTGGAGCGTGAGGTCTATGGGGGACACGCCGCCCAGCGGGCGGGGGTGACCCCGGAGACCATGAAGCTGGAGGTGGACCGGGCCCTGAAAAGCCGCCTGCGCCGGGAAAAGAAGCAGCAGGAGCGGCGGGATCTGGCGCCGTCCACCCAGCGCCAACCCAGGCAGCGGGAGCTAAGGTATGAGGACGTGCGTTCCGCCCTGGCGGAGGAGGGGCTCATCCGGCTTCTCATGCTGGACCCGGGGCTTGTGGGCAAAATGGAGGGCATCCGGGGCGAGGAGTTTTCCTCTCCGCTGCTGGGCCGGGCCTTCGATTTGCTCCACAGCCGGGGCGAGGCGGGGCTGTCCACCAGCTTGGCTGCCCTGGCCGAGCAATTTACCCCGGAGGAAATGAACCATCTGGCCCAGGTGGCGGAAAAGCCGGAAAATACGGCCAACAGCGCCCAGGCCATTGGAGATTACATAGCCATTATCCGCGGTCAGGCCCTGCTGCGCAGGGGAAAAGAGCAGGGAGACGAGCTGCTCCTGGCCGCCCAGAGACAATATCAACAAAAGAAAGCATATTTGGAGGAGAGACCATGAGCGTGAAGAAAGAACATACCATCACTGCCGAGCAGAAGGAAAAAATGGACAAGCAGACCGACATCCGCGCCCGTATGGAGGCCGGTAAGGTTGAGATCATGAAGGTGGTGGAGGGCGTCCAGGGTGCGGAAAAGCTCTCCGAGCTCATTGAAAAGGGCAAGAAGAAGGGCAACCTCTCTGCCTCTGAGCTGCTGGATGTGCTGGAGGATATGGATCTGAGCAGCGAGCAGATGGACAAGATCTACGACACCCTGGAAAACCTGGGCATTGAAACCGTGAGCGAAGACTATATCCCCGAGCTTCCCGACGACGTGGACCCCCCTGTGGAGGACATGGAGGAGCTCAGCGAGGAGGATATGGTAGACCCCAACGCCCTCATGGACACCTTCGGCACCGACGACCCGGTGCGTATGTACCTGAAGGAGATCGGCAAGGTGAACCTGCTCACCTCTGACGAGGAGATCGGCCTGGCCCAGGACATGAACGCCGGTACCGCCGCCCAGGAGCAGCTGGACGAGCTGGAGAAGGCCGGGGAGGAGATCCCCGAGGAGCTGCGCCGGGAGCTGGAAAAGAGCATTAAGCGGGGCGAGCGGGCCCGTCAGCGTCTGGCCGAGGCCAACCTGCGTCTGGTGGTGTCCATCGCCAAGCGGTATGTGGGCCGGGGCATGCAGTTCCTGGACCTCATTCAGGAGGGCAACCTGGGCCTCATCAAGGCGGTGGAGAAGTTTGACTACACCAAGGGATATAAGTTCTCCACTTATGCCACTTGGTGGATTCGTCAGGCCATCACCCGTGCCATCGCCGACCAGGCCCGTACCATCCGTATTCCCGTGCACATGGTGGAGACCATCAACAAGGTCATCCGGGTGAACCGGCAGCTGCTGCAGGAGCTGGGCCACGACCCCACCGCCGAGGAGACTGCCGAGGAGATGAACATGCCCGTGGAGCGGGTGCGGGAGATTTTGAAGATCGCCCAGGAGCCCGTCTCCCTGGAGACTCCCATCGGCGAAGAGGAGGACAGCCACCTGGGCGACTTCATCCCCGACGAGGACGCCTCCGAGCCCGCTGAGGCCGCCTCCTTTACCCTGCTCAAGGAGCAGCTGGTGGAGGTGCTGTCCACCCTGACCCCCAGAGAGGAGAAGGTGCTCAAGCTGCGCTTTGGCATTGAGGATGGCCGCACCCGCACCCTGGAGGAAGTGGGCAAGGAGTTTAACGTCACCCGTGAGCGTATCCGCCAGATCGAGGCCAAGGCCCTGAGAAAGCTCCGCCACCCCAGCCGCAGCAAGAAGCTGAAGGACTTTTTGAACTGAGCGGACAATACGGCTGGAAAAGGAGAGATTGCCATGAGCTACGCTGACCAGGTTTTTATTCAAAACTGTAAAGATATTTTGTCCAAAGGTGTGTGGGATACCGACCGGGAGGTTCGTCCCCGCTGGGAGGACGGCACTCCCGCCCACACCATCAAGCTGTTTGGAGTGGTCAACCGCTATGACCTGAAGAAGGAGTTTCCCATTATCACCGTCCGCAAGCAGTATCTGAAATCTGCCGTGGACGAGCTGTTGTGGATTTGGCAGAAGAAGTCCAACGACGTTCACGACCTGCACAGCCATGTGTGGGATGCCTGGGCGGATGAGAAGGGCACCATCGGCAAAGCCTACGGCTATCAGCTGGGGGTGAAGCACCACTATCCCCAGGGCGACATGGACCAGGTGGACAAGGTGCTGTGGGATCTGAAGCACGACCCCGCTTCCCGGCGGATTCTCACCAGCATGTATAACCACCATGACCTGAGCGAAATGGCCCTCTATCCCTGTGCGTATTCCATGACCTTCAACGTCAGCGGCAACACCCTCAACGGCATCCTGAACCAGCGCTCCCAGGATATGCTCACCGCCAACGGCTGGAATGTGATGCAGTATGCCACCCTGCTGCACATGATCGCCCAGGTCTCCGGCCTGGAGGCGGGCGAACTGGTCCATGTGATTGCCGACTGCCACATCTACGACCGGCACGTGCCTGTGGTGGAGAAGCTCATTGAGCGGGAGCCCTATGAGGCGCCGAAATTTATTCTGGACAAGACCGTCACCGATTTTTATGCCTTCACCCCCGACAGCGTGCGTCTGGAGGGCTACAAGGCCCACCCCCTGGAGGACAAGATC
>DBFWXD010000076.1:0-8803 GCA_048215895.1 Eubacteriales bacterium | reverse complement strand
TTTTTGAAGAGGAGCCCCTCCCCTACGCCGCCGGCAATGCCGCAGTCGGCCGCGGAGGCCTCGCCGGGACCGTTGACCGCGCAGCCCATGACCGCCACGGTGATGGGCTTGTCCACGCCCTTCAGCCGCTCCTCCACCTCTCCGGCCAGGGCGATGAGGTCAATGCGGGTACGGCCGCAGGTGGGACAGGACACCAGCTCCGCCCCCTCTCGGCGGATGCCAGCCGCCTTCAGGATGTCCCGGGCGGCGTAGACTTCCTCCACCGGGTCGGCGGACAGGGACACCCGCATGGTGTCGCCGATGCCCAGGGCCAAAAGGCCCCCGATGCCCACAGCGGACTTGAGGGTACCCATGCGGACGGTGCCCGCCTCGGTGACTCCAATATGTAAAGGATAATCGCTTTCCTGTGACATGATCTGGTAGGCTTTCATGGTCATAGGTACGCTGGAGGACTTTAAGGACACGCAGATATCGTCAAAGTCAAACTTATTGAGCAGCTTGATGTGACCAAAGGCGGACTCCACCATGGCCTCGGGGCACACCCCGCCGTATTTGGCCAGCAGGGGCCTTTCCAGCGAGCCGCCGTTGACTCCGATGCGGATGGGGATGTTCTTTTGGCGGCAGGCGTCGGCCACCGCCTTTACCCGGTCCTCCCCACCGATGTTGCCGGGGTTGATGCGCACCTTGTCCGCCCCGGCGGCAATGGCCTCCAGGGCCAGCTTATAGTCAAAGTGGATGTCCACCACCAGGGGGATGGGGCACTGCTCCTTGATCTTGCCCACCGCCCGGGCGGCGTCCATGTCGGGCACCGCCACCCGGACAATGTCACATCCGGCGGCGGCCAGAGCACGAATCTGGCGCAGCGTGGCCTCCACGTCGTCGGTGCGGGTATTGGTCATGGACTGAATGGATACCGGTGCGCCGCCGCCCACGGCCACGCCGCCCACATGGATCTGCTTTGTCACAGGGACTCCCCCTTCTTTATTTTCCAAACAATTTTCCTATATCACTGAAGGTAACCACCAGCATAAGGCCCATAAGCATGGCCAGACCGGCCATGTGGACGTAGCCCTCATACTTGGGGTCGATTTTCCGCTTGAACAGGAGATTCAAAATTCCGTTGAGTACCAGGAAGAATACCCGTCCCCCGTCCAGCGCAGGCAGGGGCAGCAGGTTCATCACTGCCAGGTTGACGGCGATCAGCCCGGCAAAGTTCGCCATATTGATGGCAGCGGCCCAGGGCGTGGGCGAATATTCCGGATTGCTGCCCACCTCGGTCATCACATCTACAATGCCCACCGGGCCGGACAGGTCCCGCAGGCCCACAGCTCCGGACACCAGATCGCCCAAACTGATCCACACCAGGCGCACATTGTCCAGCGCCGCATACCAGCCAAAGCGCAGCTTGTTGGCCAGGGTTCCCGGCAGCACCTCTGCCCCGATGGAAAGGCCCCGCAGGTAGGTGGTGTTGCCCTCCTCGTCGGTCTTCTCCTGAAGGGGCATATAGACATCCTCCAGGACAATGCGCTCACCGTCCCGCTCCACAACCCAGTCCACGCTGTCACCAGCCCGGCTGAGGAAGAAGGAGAGGTTGCTGTACCCGTACATCTTGTGGCCATCTATGGAAATTACCTTGTCTCCCGCCTGGAGGCCGCAGTTTTCCAGACCATACCCCTCCATAATTCCGCTGATCGTTGGCATGGTGAAGGCGGAAAACTGGGCATAGATCACCAGGAAAATGATGACGCCTGTGAGGAAGTTCATCGCCGCGCCTGCACACAGGATGATCAGCTTCTTCCATCCCGCAGCCTTGCCAAAGGAACGGGGATCGGCGGAGTCGTCGTCCTCCCCCTCCATGGCACAATAGCCGCCAATTGGGAGCGCTCTAAGGCTGTAAAGGGTTTCCCCCTTCTGGCGTTTGATGAGCGCAGGGCCCATGCCTACGGCAAATTCGTTGACCTTGACCCCCAGCAGCTTTGCACTGGCAAAATGGCCCAGCTCATGGGTGGCGATGAGTACACCGAAAATCAGGATAGCTAGGATCACATACAGCATTGGCAGCCTCCAAAAAATAGCTCAGATCAATGGGACAGGCCGTCAGCGGACGGCCTCCCGGGCGGCGGCGTCCGCCTCCAGAATGTCGTTCAGTGTGGGGTCCTGCACCACAGGAACCCGCTCCATAGCCAGCGCGACCCGGTCGGCAATGTCCAAAAAGCCGATCTCACCGGCCAGGAATTGTGCCACTGCCGCCTCGTTGGCGCCGTTCAAGATGGCTCCCGCGGTACCGCCGGTCTTTGCCGCCTCCAGCGCCAGAGCCAGACACCGGAAGGTGTCCAGATCCGGCGTTCCGAAGCTCAGCGTCCCGCAGTTCCACAGGTCCAGAGGGGTGGTGGCAGTGCTGGCAATTCGCTTGGGCCAGGTGAGGGCGTACTGGATGGGCAGGCGCATATCCGGAGCCCCCAGCTGGGCGATCATGGCATTATCACAGTATTCCACCAGAGAGTGGATAATACTCTCCCGATGGATGACCACGGAAATTTTCTCCACGGGCATGTGGTAGAGGTGCATGGCCTCCATGACCTCCAGGCCCTTGTTCATCAGCGTGGCCGAGTCCACGGTGATCTTCGCTCCCATGGACCAGTTGGGATGGCGCAAGGCGTCTTCCCTTGTCATCCCTTGCAGCTCTTCGGTTTTCTTGCCATAGAAGGGGCCGCCGGAGCAGGTGAGGATCAGGCGCTTTACCTCTCCCCTGTCCCGGTTTCCCTCCAGGGACTGGAAGAGGGCGGAGTGCTCCGAGTCCACCGGGAGAATCCGGGCCCCATAGTCCTTGGCCTCTTCCAGCACCAGGGGACCGGCACACACCAGGGTCTCCTTGTTGGCCAGGGCAATCCGCTTGCCCTCCCGGATGGCGGCCAGGGTGGGCCGCAGGCCCACCATTCCCACCAGAGAGGCGATGGCCGTGTCCGCGCTGGAGATGGTAGCCGCTTCAATCAGGCCGCCCATCCCGGACAGCACCCGCACATTGGTATCCGCCAGGCGAACCCGCAGATCGGCTGCCGCCTTCTCGTCCGCCAGAACGGCCAGCTCGGGCTTAAACTGCCGGGCCTGCTCCTCCATAAGCTTCACGCTGGAGTTGGCGGCCAGGGCAGCCACCTCCATGCCGCAGGCGGCAATCACTTCCAATGACTGCCGCCCGATGGAACCCGTGGAACCTAAAATTGTAATGCGTTTACTGATTTCCATAATTCATTACCTTCGTAACCATTTACATTGCAATCTCTCGCACCAGCTCAAAACGCGGGGATCAACTCCACCAGAATGAGCAGCAAGGGGGCCGCAAACGTCATGGAATCAAACCGGTCCAGCATTCCCCCGTGCCCCGGGAGAAGATTTCCATAATCCTTAATGCCAAACTGCCGCTTGATGAGGGAGAAGGACAGATCGCCCAGCTCCGTCACCCCGCTGCCCAGAAGGCCATATACCGCCATGATGGGCAGAGAGACCTCCAGACCCGCAAACCGCTGTAGAATCATGCCATACAGCAGGAGGAAAATACCGCCGGACAGAATGCCGCCGATGTAGCCCTCCAGGGATTTGTTGGGGCTCACCTTGGTGATCCCCCGGTGCTTTCCCAAAAACACACCGGCAAAGTAGGCTCCCGCATCGGTGAGGAAGGCGCAGATCACCGGCAGCAGCACCAGGTAGCGCCCGTGCTCCATCCCCTTCAGCAGAACCAGAGCGGACAGGGCCAGGGGAATCATCAGTCCCCCGAAAAAGCACACCAGAACATCTTCAAAGCGCACCGCCCGCTCCTCGTCATAGAGGCGGATGGCGATATAGAAGATGGTCACCACCAGCAGCACCCCCGCCAGCTGAGTCACCACCAGGCCGTATCCCAGCCAGCAGCCAATGGGGATGGCGGCAGCGGCCAGGGCGGTGTAGCAATACATCCCATTGTGATGGGCCACCTTCGTGGCCCGGAGGAGCTCAAAGGAAGCCATAGCGCTGATGGCCGCAACCAGAACCGCCAGCCACACCGGCGGCAGGAAAAAGAGCACCACAAAAAACAGCGGAGCCAGCACCACCGCCACAAGAATCCGTGTTACCAACTCATACACCTCCAAACCGGCGGCTGCGGTGCTGATAGGCCGCAATGGCCTTGTGCAGCTCCTCTTTGGAGAAGTCGGGCCAGAGCACGTCGGTGAAGTAGAATTCCGCATAGGCGGACTGCCACAGCAGGAAATTGGAAAGGCGCAGCTCCCCGCTGGGCCGGATCACCAGATCCGGGTCGGGAACGCCCTTGGAGAACAGATACTGCCCAAACTGATCCTGGGTCAGGTGGTTGGGGTCGGCCTTGCCCTCCATGCAGTCTTTGGCATAGGCCATGGCTCCCCGCATAAGCTCATCCCGGCCCCCATAATTGAGGCAGATGTTCACCTGGCAGCCCTCATAGTGCTTGGAAATTTCCCGGGTACGCTGGCACAGCTCCCGCAGCTCGGGGGTGAGAGGGGACAAATCTCCAAAGAATTCCATCTTTACCTTGTCCCGCTCCATCTGGCCGATGGCCTCCAGCAGATACTTCTTCAAAAGGCCCATGATAGCGGAGACCTCCTCCTCCGGCCGCTTCCAGTTTTCCGTGGAAAAGGCGTAGACGGTGAGGTAGTCAAGGCCAATCTCTTTACAGTAGGTGGCAATGGTGCGGAAGGTCTCCGCTCCGGCGGCATGGCCCGCCGTACGGGGCAGCCCCCGCTTCTTGGCCCAGCGGCCGTTGCCGTCCATGATAATGGCAATGTGCCGGGGGAGCTTGGTAAAGTCCACCTCAGCGCTGGGCTGCTCTTTTCTTCTAAACAGAGGCATACAGTCTCATCCTTACACTTCAAAATACAGAATGCAGAACACACTGTATTCCGCATTCTGTATTTATCGTCATTCTATGTTGGTTTCCCGCTGGGCTTACACGGCCATCAGCTCAGTCTCCTTCTTGCTGGTGAGCTCGTCAATGTCCTTGCAGCGCTTGTCGGTGAGATCCTGGATCTCCTTTTCCAGATTCTTCTGGTCATCCTCGGTGATCTCGGAATTCTTCTTCATCTTCTTAAAGTCTTCCATAGCGTCACGGCGGATGTTGCGCAGGGCAACCTTGCCCTCCTCGCCATACTTGCGCACCTGCTTGGTCAGATCCTTACGGCGCTCCTCGGTGAGCTGAGGGAAGGCCAGGCGGATCACACGGCCGTCATTCTGGGGGTTAATGCCCAGGTCGGAGGTCTGAATGGCCTTTTCAATGGCCTTGAGCAGGGTTGCATCCCAGGGCTGGATCACCAGAGTGCGGGGATCCGGAGAAGAGACAGACGCCACCTGGTTCATGGGAGTGGGAGTCCCGTAGTACTCCACCATAATACGGTCCAGCACACCGGCGTTGGCGCGGCCCGCCCGGACAGAGGCAAAATTGGCCTTGACCACGTCAATGGTCTTCAGCATCTTCTGGTCATATTCTTTAATCTCGGGGCTCATACGCTCTACTTCCTTTCCGTTTCTGTTTCAGCAGCTGTTCAGCCGCCCACAATGGTGCCGATCTCCTCACCCATAATGGCCCGGAGGATGTTCTCGGGGTCCTTCAGAGCAAAGAGGAGGACGGGAATCTTATTGTCCATGGACAGGGAGGTGGCGGTGGAATCCATCACAGCCAGGTGCTGGGCCAGCACCTCATCATAGGTGATCTTGCTGTACTTCACCGCGCTGGGGTCCTTCTTGGGATCGGCGGAGTAGACGCCGTCCACATTCTTGGCCAGCAGGATCACGTCCGCGTCAATCTCCGCGGCCCGGAGCACCGCGGCGGTGTCGGTGGAGAAGAAGGGGTTGCCGGTGCCGCAGCCGAAGATGACCACGCGGCCCTTCTCTAGGTGGCGAATGGCGCGGGAGCGGATATAGGGCTCGGCCATGGCCCGCATCTCTACGGCGGTCTGAACCCGGACCTCCACGCCCTTCTGCTCCAGCACATCCGCTACAGCCAGGGCATTGATGGCGGTGGCCAGCATGCCCATGTGGTCGGCACGGACACGCTCCATCCGGTCACCGCCGTCCTTCACGCCGCGCCAGAAGTTGCCGCCGCCCACAACAATGCCGACCTGTACGCCCAGGTCCACACATTTGCTTACTACATCACAGACACTGCCGATGACATTAAAATCAAGGCCCCGGGATGCTTCTCCCGCCAGAGCCTCGCCGCTGATCTTCAGTAATACGCGCTTATACTTTGGTGCCATAGGTACCACTCCTGTCATTTTTCTTGCCCTCTATTTTAATATAATTCTCTCCGTTTGCATAGGGGGAAAGTCAAAGTTTTTCAATTTGTCCACATTTTCCTTCTGCCGCAAAAAATAAAATCTGGGGGTTGCATTTTTTCCGGGCAGAGCGTATAATACCAAGGAACAACTGGATAGAATGTCTTCAGGGCGGGGTGAAATTCCCCACTGGCGGTATAGTCCGCGACCGGGTGCAGGTTCTGCACCCGCTGACTCGGTGAAACTCCGGGACCAACGGTTATAGTCCGGATGGAAGAAGATGTGTTAGACAATTCATGCGCATTTTTGCGCGTGTATGCGCACCTCCTTAATTGTTTTGACACCTGGAAGGCATAGCTTTCCGGATGTATCAAACCAATAAGGAGTGTTTTTTTATGTCCAACCCAATCGCAGCCACGACCCACGCCACCAGCCACACCCGGGCCAGAAATCTGGCCGTCACCGCCATGCTGTCCGCGGTGGCCTTTATGCTCATGTTCCTGGACTTTCCCATCCCCTTCCTCATCCCCTCTTTCGTGCAGATGGACTTTTCTGAACTGCCCGCCCTGCTGGCCTCCTTCAGCCTTGGTCCCGTTTACGGTGTGATGGTCTGTCTGGTGAAAAATCTCATTCACCTGACCATTACCTCCACCGGCGGCGCCGGAGAGCTGTGCAACTTCCTGCTGGGTGCCTGCTTTGTCTTCCCCGCCGGCTACATCTATCAGCACATGAAGTCCCGGAAGGGCGCCCTGGTGGGTGCTCTGGTGGGCGCCATCATCATGGCCGTCCTGTCTGTGCCCCTGAACTACTACATCTCCTACCCCATCTACACCAAGTTCATGCCCATCGACGCCATCCTGAACATGTATCGGGAGATCCGTCCCACCTCCGGCGGTCTGCTGGAGTGCCTGATTCTCTTCAACGCCCCCTTCACCCTGGTCAAGGGCCTGCTGACCACCGCGCTTTGCTTCCTGGTCTATAAGCCCCTGTCCCCCATTCTCCACGGCAGCAACCGCTAAATTCATCCTAATCCGTTCAAAGCGAGGCAGAGCAATCTGCCTCGCTTTTTTGCGCTCATTGGTCGAGAAGCTGTGCCAGCGTCTCCAGTCCCGCCTCCAGCCGCTCTTCCTCCAGGCCCGGATAGCTGACCACCAGGGTGTGGGCTTCGGCCCGCCCCGGCTGACGCTCATACTGGGTGAGAAAGGACAGACGGATTCCCCGTTCCCGGGCCGCCGCCTCCAGCTGCGCGTCCTCCAGGTTGGTATGAAGCCGCAGGAGGAAATGAAGCCCCGCCTCCTCCCCCAGCACCTGGCACCGCCCGGCCAGCGGGCTGCGCCCGATGGCGGCAATGACCTGGTCCCTCCGGTTGCGGTAATAAACCCGCATGCGATTCAGATGGCGTTCAAAGTGCCCCTCTTCCAAAAAGAGCGCCAGGGTATGCTGTTCAATGGCCGGGACGGTGGAGGAATAGAACCCCAGCCGCTTCTCATAGTCCTTCAGCAGCGCCTGGGGCAACACCAGATAGCCAATACGCAGCGAGGGAGCCAGGGTGCGGGAAAAGGTGTTTACATAGAGGACTTTTTCCCCACGGTCAATACTCTGAAGTGTGGGAATCGGACGGCCTGTAAAGCGAAATTCACTGTCATAGTCATCCTCGATGATATACCGCCCCTCCTCCCTCTCTGCCCAGCGCAGCATACCCTGGCGGCGGGAAATGGGAGTCACTGCCCCGGTGGGAAACTGGTGGTTGGGCGAGATGTGCAGCACCTGGCAGCCGCTTTCCTCCAGCGCCTCCAGAGGCACTCCTCCCCGGTCCACCGGGAGGGACCGGCACTGGGCTCCGCTGAGGGTATAGACCCGCTCCGCCTTGGAATAGCCCGGGTCCTCCAGACCATAGATCCGGTCACGGCCCAGCAGCTGCACCAACAGGTTATAGAGGTACTCGGTTCCCGCCCCCACCACAATCTGCTCCGGAGCGGCAGAGATCCCCCGGAAGCGGTACAGATGCCGGGAGATGGCCTGGCGCAGCTCCATCACGCCGTTGGGCGGCGTTGCCCGCAGCAGCTGCTCTCCCCGCTGGGTAAGGACCCGCCGGGTGAGCCTGGCCCACAGGGAGAAGGGGAATCCCTCCGTTCCGCTGCCCAGTCCGCCCAGGTCCAGCCGCCACTGGGGGCGCAGGCGCTCCGGCCGCTGTTCCGGTGGCTCCCCTTCCCATGTGCGCACCTCCACCGGAGCCACATAGTACCCCTGCTTCTCCCGGGTATAGAGATAGCCCTCCGCCTCCAACTGTGCGTAGGCGTTTTCCACTGTCACCACCGCCGTATTCAGATGGGCGGCCAGGCTCCGTTTGGAGGGAAGCCGCTCCCCCGGCTTCAGCCGCCCGGCCAAAATATCCTCCCGGATGCACCGGTACAGGTAGTCGTAGCGGGCCAGGCTGCCCCGCTGTTCCAAATCGTAGGTCAGCATAAGTTTCCCTCCAATCTGGTCCTATAAAATAATATCAATTTGGATCTTTTAATCATACC
>DBFWXD010000075.1:0-11767 GCA_048215895.1 Eubacteriales bacterium | reverse complement strand
ATGAAACAACTGATGTTGGGCAACGCCGCCGTTGCCCGGGGACTTTACGAGGCGGGCTGCTGCGTGATCTCCAGCTACCCCGGCACCCCCAGCACCGAGATCACCGAGGAGGCCGCCAAGTACGACGAGATCTACTGCGAGTGGGCCCCCAATGAGAAGGTGGCCATGGAGGCGGCCTTCGGCGCGTGCCTGGCCGGCAAGCGCTCCTTCTGCGGCATGAAGCACGTGGGTCTCAACGTGGCTGCCGACCCCCTGTACACCATGTCCTACACCGGCGTCAACGCCGGAATGGTCATCGGCGTGGCCGACGACGCAGGGATGCACTCCTCTCAGAACGAGCAGGACTCCCGCCACCACGCCATCGCCTCCAAAGTGCCCATGCTGGAGCCCAGCGACTCCAAGGAATCGCTGGAGTTTGCCAAGCTGGCCTATGAGCTCTCCGAAGAGTTTGACACCCCCGTGCTGCTGAAGATGTGTACCCGCGTGGCCCACTCCCAGTCACTGGTGGAGACCTCTCCCCGGGCGGAGCAGCCGGTGAAGACCTATGAGAAGAACATCGCCAAGTACGTGATGATGCCTGGCAACGCCATCCGCCGCCACCCGGTGGTGGAGGAGCGCACCCGGAAGCTTCAGGAGTGGGCGGAGACCGCCCCCATCAACCGGGTGGAGATGGGCGGCACCAAGATGGGTATCATCACCTCCTCCACTTCTTATCAGTACGTGAAGGAAGTGTTCGGCGACAGCGTGTCCGTGCTGAAGCTGGGCATGGCCAACCCCCTGCCCGTGAAGCTCATCCGGGATTTTGCCAGCAAGGTGGAGAAGCTTGTGGTGGTGGAGGAGCTGGACCCCATCATTGAAAACCACTGCCGCAGCCTTGGCCTGGAGGTTACCGGCAAGGACGCCCTGCCCATGGAGGGCGAGTTCTCCCAGAATCTGGTGGCCCAGAAGCTGGGCGGCACCGTCCACACCGGCAAGGCCCTCTCCGACGCCATTCCGCCCCGGCCCCCGGTCATGTGTGCCGGCTGCCCCCACCGGGGACTGTTCTATACCTTAAATAAAAACAAGTGCACCGTTCTGGGCGACATCGGCTGCTACACCCTGGGTGCGGTAGCTCCTCTGTCCGCCATGGACATGACCCTGTGTATGGGCGGCTCCATCTCCGCCATCCACGGCTTCAATAAGGCCCTTGGGGAGGAGAGTGAGGGCAAGACGGTGGCCGTCATCGGTGACTCCACCTTTATGCACTCCGGCATGACCGGCCTTGCCAACATTGCCTACAACCAGTCCAACTCCACCGTCATCATCCTGGATAACTCCATCACCGGTATGACCGGCCACCAGCAGAACCCCACCACCGGCTACAACATCAAGGGCGACCCCGCCGGCAAGATCGACCTGGAGCAGCTGTGCCGGGCTATGGGCTTCAAGCGGGTGCGGGTGGTAGATCCCTACGACCTGAAGGCCTGCGACCAGGCGGTGAAGGAGGAGCTGGCGGCCAAAGAGCCCTCGGTGATCATCTCCCGCCGGCCCTGTGCCCTGCTGAAGTACGTCAAGCACAGCGCCCCCCTGAAGGTCAATGTGGACAAGTGTGTGGGCTGCAAGAGCTGCATGAAGATCGCCTGCCCCGCCATTGCCATGAAGCAGGGCAAGGCCCATGTGGACAACACCCTGTGCGTGGGCTGCGGCGTGTGCCAGCAGCTGTGTCCCGTGGGGGCCTTTGAGAGTACCGGCAAGGAGGGTTAAGAAATGGAAACCAAAAATATTATGATCGTAGGCGTGGGCGGCCAGGGCTCTTTGCTGGCCAGCAAGCTGCTGGGCCACCTGCTGATGGAGCAGGGCTATGACGTAAAGGTGTCTGAGGTCCACGGCATGAGCCAGCGGGGCGGCAGCGTGGTCACCTATGTGCGCTACGGCGACAAGGTCAATTCCCCCGTCATCGACAAGGGCGAGGCCGACTACATCGTCTCCTTCGAGCTGCTGGAGGCCGCCCGGTGGCTGGAGTACTTAAAGCCCGACGGGCAGATCGTCACCTCCACCCAGCAGATTGACCCCATGCCTGTCATCACCGGGGCCGCCCAGTACCCCGAGAACCTGGTGGAGAAGATGAAGGCCACCGGAGCCAAGGTGGACGCCCTGGATTGCCTGAAGCTGGCCGAGGAGGCCGGCTCCTCCAAGGCGGTGAACATCGTCCTCATGGGCCGCCTGTCCCACTACTTTGACCTGCCCGAGGAGGCCTGGCAGGCCTCTCTGGAGGCCATGGTGCCTCCCAAGTTCCTGGAGCTCAACAAGAAAGCCTTCCAGCTGGGCAAGAACGCCTGAGAGGTTATTCCCGTTCCAGCAGACGCCGGTAGGTGGCGTCCATTCCAAAGGCCCCCAGCGGGGCGGTGATGAGAATGGCCAGTACCGCCACCGAAAGCACAAGCTTACCGCAGCTCAGCCCCATGGCCAGAGGCACAGAGCCCATGGCCGCCTGAACGGTGGCCTTGGGCAGGTAAGCGATGACGCAGAACAGCCGCTCCTTTTTGTTGAGAGCGGTTCCGGCGGTGGCCAGAGTCACGCCCAGGGCCCGAATGGCTAGGGCGGCAAAGATGATGGCCACCGCACCGGCTCCGGCCTCCAGAGTGTAGCGGATGTCCACCGCGGCGCCCACCAGAACAAACAGGATGACCTCTGCGGCCAGCCACAGCTTACCGAACTTCTGGGACAGCCGGTCCGACACCGGCTTGGGAGCCTTCAGGTGGACGCCGCAGGCCATGGCGGTCACCGCCAGGATGCCGGAGAAGGGCACCGTTCCCTCCAGCCAATCCTCCACCGCCAGCAGCAGGAAGGCCAGACCCAGCATGATAATGACCTTGGTGCTGTTGCGAATGTGGTTTTGATGGGTGTAGTTGACCTCGAAAAATTGGGCCAGGAGTACTCCGGCCCCGCCGCCCACGGCCAACCCCAGGAGGATGGAGACTGGAATGGTCAAAAAGCTCTCCAGAGAGGGAGAGCCCCCCTGGGCCATCCCGGCAAAGGTGGAAAACAGGACGATCACATACACATCGTCCATGGAAGCGCCCGCCAGAATCATCTGGGGAATGCTCTTTTTGGTGCCCCACCGGCCCTCCATGAGAGAGACCATCCGGGGTACCACCCCCGCCGGGGACACCGCCCCCAGCACCGCCCCCATGACGGCTCCCTCCACCCAGGTGAGGCCGAAGATCACAGGGGCCAGCAGCGTGTAACCTATAATTTCAAAGGTGGCAGGCAGACAGGACATGAGCAGCGCCGGCCGGCCCACCTGCTTCAGATCGGTAAGATTGAGAGAGAGACCCGCCTTGATGAGGATGATGACCAGGGCCATCTGCCGCAGATCGGCAGAGATGGACAAGATGGACTCATCCAGCAGATTGAGGGCGTAGGGCCCCAGGAGGATGCCCACAAAGAGCATTCCAATGATCCGGGGAAGCTTGATTTTTTGGCACAGGGCCGCGGCGGCCAGTCCCGCCAGAAAGACAAAGGCCAGTGAAGTGAGCATACAGTTTTCTCCTTTTCCAAAAAATGCAAACAAAAAAGCCGATAACCCTACGATTCTCATCGCAGAAGTCATCAGCTTGTTGCAAGCGGTTTAGGTTTCCCAAGGGAGTACTTCATTCCCGAGGCTCCATTATAGCGTGGGGCCGCACAAAAAGCAAGCCTATTTTTTCGGCAGATATGAATACGGATATTTGGATCCTTCTTCCCGTCGAAAAGGGATCTGAACATATAAAAACCATTCCGAAAGGACTGATACCCATGGAAAGATATTACCAGCCTGAAATTGAGTGCGCATCCCGGGAGCAAATCAAGGCCTGGCAGGACGAACGCCTGGTCAAGCAGGTGCGCCACGTCTGGGACAACGTGCCCTACTACCGTAAGAAGATGGAGGAGAAGGGGCTGACCCCCGACGACATCAAATCCACCGAGGACTTGCACAAACTGCCCTTTGTGACCAAGGCCGACCTGCGGGAGGCTTACCCCTACGGCCTGGTGGCCAAGCCCCTGAAGGACTGCGTGCGCATCCAGTCCACCTCCGGCACCACCGGCAAGCGCGTGGTGGCCTTCTACACCCAGCACGATATCGATCTGTGGGAGGACTGCTGCGCCCGTGCCATCGTGGCCGCCGGCGGCACCAACGAGGATGTGTGCCAGGTGAGCTACGGCTACGGCCTGTTCACCGGCGGCCCCGGCCTCAACGGCGGCAGCCACAAGGTGGGCTGCCTCACCATCCCCACCTCTTCGGGCAACACCGAGCGGCAGATCATGTTCATCCGTGACCTGAACGCCACCATCCTCTGCTGCACTCCCTCTTACGCCGCCTACATCGGCGAGACCATGAAGGAGATGGGCCTCACCCCCGACCAGATCCCCCTGAAGGCGGGCATCTTCGGCGCCGAGGCCTGGAGCGAGGAGATGCGCCAGGACATCCAGAATACTCTGGGTATTAAAGCCTATGATATTTACGGTTTGACCGAGCTGTCCGGCCCCGGCGTGGCCTTCGAGTGCTCCGCCCAGAACGGCATGCACATCAACGAGGACCACTTCATCGCCGAGATCATCGATCCCGACACCGGAGAAGTCCTGCCCGAGGGCAGCAAGGGCGAGCTGGTGTTCACCTCCATCACCAAGGAGGCCTTCCCCCTGCTGCGCTACCGCACCCGCGATATCTGCATGCTCACCCGGGAGAAGTGCTCCTGCGGCCGCACCCACGTGAAGATGTGCAAGCCCATGGGCCGCTCCGACGACATGCTCATCATCCGCGGCGTCAACGTCTTCCCGTCCCAGATTGAGACGGTGCTGCTGAACCACGGCTATCCCGCCAACTATCAGATCATCGTGGACCGGGTGAAGTCCACCGACACCCTGGACGTCCAGGTGGAGATGACCCCCGAGATGTTCACCGACAACCTGGGCGAGATTGACCGCCGGCAGAAGGAATTGGTGGATGGCCTGCGCTCCATGCTGGGTCTGGCTGCCAAGGTTACCCTGGTGGCCCCCAAGTCCATCGTCCGCAGCGAGGGCAAGGCGGTCCGCGTCATCGACAAGCGCAAGATTTAAAAGGGGGAGCGAGTATGAATATCAAGCAGATCTCTGTCTTTTTGGAGAACAAGCCCGGCGCCCTGTACGCCATGACCGGCGTGCTGGCCCAGAACAAGGTGGACCTGCGGGCCCTGAGTGTGGCCGAGACCAAGGACTTTGGCATCGTGCGCATGATCGCCGACGATGTGTACAAGGCCACCACCGTCCTCAAGGAGGCGGGCTACATCCACTCTATCACTCCCGTGCTGGGCGTGGCCATCGATGATGTGCCCGGCGGGCTGAACCGGGTGCTTCAGGTGCTTGCCGACGCCAAGGTGAATGTGGAGTATATGTACGCCTTCCTGGGCGGCAAGAAAGCCGACCACGCCTACATGGTCTTCCGGGTGGAGAACAACGAGGCGGCCACTGCCGCCCTGGGTGCCCGGGGCATCAAGACCGTGGAGCAGGAGGAAATGGATACCCTGTAAGCCAGTTCAAACAAGTGGCCTGGCCACTTGTTTAAGAAAAACGTTCTGCAAAAATGACCTTGCAGGAGAGCTGAAACGGCCGCCGGATCATCCGGCGGCCGTTTTTTGTTTTCCTTACAGCCCGATAGAGGCGATGACCTCCTTGAGCTGGGCGGCGGAGGCAAGCAGAGCCTGGTGCTCCTCCTGGTCCAGGGGGATTTCCAGCACCTGCTCCACCCCGTCCTTGCCTACAATGGAGGGGATACTCAGGCACAGGCCCTCCAGGCCATACTGGCCGGAGAGGGGAACGGAGACGGGGAGCATGGCGTGCTCGTTTTTCACAATACACTCGGCAATCCGGGCTACGGCCATAGCGATGCCGTAGTAGGTGGCTCCCTTGCGCTGGATGATCTCGTAGGCACTGTCCCGTACCTCGTGGTAGATCTTGTCCAGCAGCTCCTTTTGATTTTCAATGCCCTTCAGGCGGCAGAACTGGTCCAGATCGATACTGGAGATGTTGGCGCTGCTCCACACGGCCAGCTCGCTGTCTCCGTGCTCGCCGATGACGGCGGCGTGAACGTTGCGGCTGTCCACCCCCAACTCCTGGCTGAGCAGGTACTTGAGGCGCGCGGTGTCCAGCACGGTGCCCGAGCCGATCACCCGGTTGGCGGGCAGACCGGAGAGCTTCCAGGCGGCGTAGGTGAGCACATCCACCGGGTTTGCCACCACCAAAAGAATGCCCTGGAAGTTGCGGCTGGTGAGCTCGGGGAGAATACTCTTCAAAATGGCCACGTTCTTGCCGATCAGGTCCAGACGGGTCTCGCCGGGCTTCTGATTGGCCCCGGCGGTGAGGATGACCATGGCGCAGTCGGCCACGTCGTCATAGGTGCCCGCGTAGATCTTCATGGAGGCGGCGTAGGGAAGACCGTGACTTAAATCCATGGCCTCGCCCTCGGCCTTTTCCTGGTTGGCGTCGATGAGCACCAGCTCGGAGTAGAGGCCCCGCTGCATAAGGCTGAAGGCGATGGACGCCCCCACAAATCCACAGCCAATGACCGCCGCTTTTCTCACGTTTACCATACTGCCCAGCTCCTTTTGTTATCATCGGATGGTCCGCCTGTCCCAGGCACAGCCTGGTGCGGACAAAATGAAGTTTCTTTAGTTTGTCCGGCTTTGTCCGGTTCATTCTCTCTGTAAATATCCTACCAAAATAGTAGGTAATTTGCAAGAGGAAACCAAGAGAAAAAGGCTACAAAAATTTCCTACTATTCTGATGGGTTATGTGGGAGTGTACAAAAAAGGCTGGCGAAATTTGGAAGTGCAGCGGGCGCCCTGTCCTTGACAGGAGAGGTTTATTCTGATAAACTTCAGGTAACAAGAGGTTTATTGGAGTAAACTTGAAGGAGGTGGAACCATGGAGAAGCTCTTTGAAGGGGAATATAAGCTCATGGAGGTGCTGTGGGACAGCGGCGAGGTAAATTCCACCCGTCTGGTGGAGCTGTGCCGGGAGAAGCTGGGGTGGAACAAGTCCACCACCTACACCGTCCTGCGCAAGCTGAAGCACAAGGGCGCGGTGCGCCATGAGGACGCCATTGTCACCCCGGTCCTCACCCGCCAGGCCGCCATCCAGGCCCAGGGGGAGGAGCTGGTGGAGCGGGTGGGCGGCCTGTCCCTGTTTATGACCGCCTTTTTGAGCGGGCGCAAGCTGACCCGTGAGGAAGCGGAGGAGCTCAAGGCCCTCATTGATGAGAAAATGGGGGAGGGATAGGCCGTGATCGGCTTCTTTCAGCAGTGTGGACGGCTTGGGATTGCCTTTTTAAACGTGGGGATTGCCCTGGGCTTTACCTATGGGGCCCTGATTCTGCTGCGGCCAGTGACCGGGCGGCTGCTGCGGCCCAAACATCAGGTGTGGCTGTGGTTTGCGGGGTGGTATGTGGGCTTTTTAAGCCAAATTTATGATATTTTAGGCCGGAGAATACGCATTCCCTTTTCCTTCCGGGGCCTGGTGATCCCCCGGGTGGAGGGTGGAGACCGGGCTATGCCCTTATACATAGCAAGACAAGCGGGGGAGGGGCCTACGCTGCTTTTGCCGGGCGGAGTGGAAGCTTCCCTTCCGGATGATGTATTTGAAACACTCCTGGTGGTGATTGGAGTTATTTGGATCGTGGCGTTTGTGGCTGCCCTCATCTGGTACAACAGGCAGGAGCGGCGTCTGCGGGAGTTGGGGCGACAGGGGGAAAAGATGGACCGGGAGACTATGGCCAAGTACGGTATCCTCCAGGACAATGTGGTGGTGCGCCTGTGTGAGGGCCTGCCTGCCAGCTTTGTCCGCCTCGGCCATGAAGAGGGCATTGGAGACGGGGTGCGCTTTGTCATCTGTCTGCAAAAGGAACTGCCCGAGCAGCAGCTTCGCCTGGTCCTGCTCCACGAGATGGAACACATCCGTCTCCACCACGCCTGGTACAAGTCCATTGTCGTAGGGGGTCTGACCATCTTCTACTGGTGGAACCCTGTGATGTGGCTGGCTTATCGGCTCACCTGCCGGGACATGGAGCTGGCCTGTGATGAGGCGGTATTGGAGAAGCTGGAGCTGCCGGAGCGCCGGGAGTATGCTCACACCCTGGTGGAGCTGGGGTCGGGGCGACATATGTGGGGAAACCTTACCTCCTTTGGGGAGTGCGACGCTGCCCTGCGGGTGCGCCGGGCAGCCGCCTGGAAGCGCTGGGGGGAAACCCGTACCGGGCTGTCCGCGATGCTTGTAGTGGTACTGATGCTGTTTTTCTACTGCGGCGGCCCGGTGAGCGCCAGCGGATATGTGGATGCCACCACGGAAGACTGGAATGCCTATTACCAGAGTATGGCCTGGGTGGAAGAGACGCAGGAGTTTCTGGAAAATTCTCAGTGGCAGCCCAAAGAGATCTGGAGCCGGGCCGAGGAGCAACTGTTGGTGCTGGACATGGAGGATCGGTGGTATTCCCTGGGCTTTTATTGGAACGGGGAGGAGTATTATCTGGGCCGGGCCACCCCGATGGAGCGGGCCTTCCACGATGACTATACCCGGCTTGGATAAATGCCGGTGGGCGTTATAGGGCCGCGCGGCAAGGCAGAGCAAGAGAAACGGACGCAAAACACCAGAGAAAGAATGTGGGGGAGGGATAGGCCGTGATCAACCTGTTTTCCTTTCTGGGGAGGATGGGAATTGCCATTGTGAACATAGGGCTGTTCATGGGCCTTGTCTTCGGGGCTCTGATCCTGCTGCGGCCGGTGACCGGGCGGCTCCTGCGGCCCCGGCACCAGGTTTGGCTGTGGTTTGTGGGGTGGTACATGGGATATATGTTTACGCTTTTTGATGTGCTGGGCATGTGGATCCCTGTCCCCTATACCTTCCGGACACTGGTGATTCCACGGGTGGAGGAGCGGGGATTCTACAACTACCCCATGTATATTTCCATGGGGGTGAAGGAACCGCCCTCTGTCATGCTGCCCGGCGGCGCGGAGTTTCAGCTGCCCTCCGACCTGTTTGAACAGCTGCTGCCGGTGATCGGTGTGGTGTGGGTGATCGTATGTGCGGCTGTCATAGTCTGGTACACGATACAGGGCCGCAAGCTGCGGCGGCTGAGCCGACGGGGGGAGCGGATGGACCCGGAGACCATGAAGCAGTATGGCATTACCGAAGAAGAGCGGGTAGCGGTACGCCTGTGCGAGGGCCTGCCTGCCAGCTTTGTCCGCGCAGGGCATGACACCGGCTGGGGAGACAAGGTGAGCGATGTGATCTGCTTGCAGAAGGAACTGCCGCAGGAGCAGCTTCGCCTGGTACTGCTCCATGAAATGGAACACATCCGCCTCCACCATACCTGGTACAAAACCATCATCGTGGCAGTGCTGACCGCTTTTTACTGGTGGAACCCTGTGCTGTGGCTGGCCTACCGGCTCACCTGCCGGGATATGGAGCTGGCCTGTGACGAGGCGGTTCTGGAGAAGCTGGAGCCCCTGGAGCGCCGGGAGTACGCCCGAACCCTGGTGGAGCTGGGGTCGGGACGGCATCTGTGGGGGAACGTGACCTCCTTTGGGGAGTGCGATGCCGCCCTGCGGGTGCGCCGGGCGGTGAACTGGAAGCCGAGAGGGATTTTGCTTCAGAATGCTTCCCTGATTCTGACCGTTGTCTTGGCGGTGTTTTTCTACTGCGGCGGTCCCGGCAAGAGCTACCTTGACTTGACGTCGGAGCCCGAGCTGGCGTGGACGGAGTATCTGGCTCAGGGGGACTGGGCCCAGCAGCTGGAAGACTTGATAGGGCAGCCGCAAGAGGTTTGGAGTGGGCAGGAACGACAAATGTTGATGATGGACCAAACCGGACAGTGGTATTTAATCACCTTCTCCCGTTGGTGGGACGGAGATTATATGCAGATCGGGGCTTCCCGGCAAGACGAGGTCTCCCTGGAGGGCTGCACCCGAATTTTCTGAACAAAGAATATAGGGGACGGGACGATTTTAAGGAATAAGGAGGGGACGGATGTGGTATTTTTTTCGTGGTTTTTGATTCTGTGCGTGAACTGTGGCTTGCTGCTGGGGATGGTCATGGGAGTGCTGCTCCTGCTGCGGCCGGTGACCGTGCGGCTGCTGACCCCGGGACAGCGTACCTTCCTGTGGGGAGCGGGGTGGCTTATGGGCTTTATACCAAACTGGATACTGATCTACTCGCTGCTCCCACTGCCCTTTCCTACTTTCCTGGATCTGGTGGTGCCCCGGGCGGAGAATGGATATCCCATGTTTTTGCCCCTTATCCGGGAGGCTGGGAAGCAGCATGTGGCCCTGCCCGGGGGAGCGGTGGTGCCGGTCTCGATTTCAGACGGAGTTATTTTCGTGTTGGGAGTGTTGGCAATTCTCTACGTGGTGGGGATTTTTGCCTGCTCTATCTGGATTGACGTGCGGGTCCGGCGTCTGGCCCGGTCCGGAGAACCATTGAGTCGGGAGCAATACGACAGCCTGGGGATGGAAAAGGAACATGACATCGTCGTCCGCCTGTGCCCGAACCTGCCCACCAGCTTTGTCATCCGCAGCTTGGGAAAACATGAGATTGCCCTCCAGCGGGAGCTGAGCCGGGAGCAGATGCGCCTGGTTCTCCTCCACGAGTGGGAGCATGTGAACTGCCACGACCCCTGGCTCCAGGGGATTATGACCACCGCCCTGTCCTTCTACTTTTGGAACCCGATCCTCTGGGCGGCCTACTACTTTACCCGGCGGGACATGGAGCTGGCCTGTGACCGGCGGGTGCTCCGACGGTTAAAAGAGGAGGAGCGGCGGGTCTATGCCCGCACCCTGGTGGAGCTGGCCAGTGACAAGCCTGTGTTCGGCGGGCTGACCACCTTTGGGGAGTGCGATGCCGCCCTGCGGGTCAAGGCGGTGACCCAGTGGGAGCCGGAGGATGAGGATGATGAACTGGAGCCCCGGCGGATCATCGGCTGGATGGTGGTCATCACACTGATCGTTGTCCTTATGCTGGGCGGGCCTCGGGACAAGGTACTGCCCCAGGATGTGCGCGCAGACCTTGGGAAGATCGGGGCCTGGAGCGTACTGGAACAGGACCTGGCGAAAGAAGGGGCCGCACTGTCCCCCGATACCCCGGTGTGGATGGAGGGGGACAAGACCTTTGCTTCACTTTACTTCCAGGACAGCGCCGGGAGCTGGTGGCAGGCCATGGTGCGCAGATACTTCTATCATGGCGAAGTGGAGGCCCACCTGCTCCGGTGCATGAATACCCCCGAGTTGGAGGGGTATGTGTCCGCTGTATGGGGACAAACCGAATAAAAAAGTCCCGGGAACCAACCGTTCCCGGGCTTTTTTGCTTACTGTGGAAATTTTTCCTGCCTGCGCTGGACCAGATGCTCCATCATGGAGCGGTCAAAGGACAGGCAGCAGCCGAAGGGGTCCACCACAAAGCCCGCTGCCCGGCCGTCCTGGAGGACCATCTTGGCGTAGTCGGGAAAGGAGAGGACCAACGTCTGCTGATTCTTGGGCCCGCACAGCTTGCGCAGCTCCTCCCAGCTGGTAAAGGCGGGGAAGAAGGGCTGGTTCATTTGGTTGGGCAGCAGCTGAAACTGGATAGTGGTCTCCGGGGCGGCGGCATCGGCTCCGGGAGCGGGGGTGATGGTCACGGGGGCAAGAAAGCGGGCGGTGGAGATGACCAGGTCCAGAACGGCCTCCCGGCTCTCCCGGCTCTGCTCCCGGTTCATCCGCTCCACGGCTGAGAGCAGCTCCAGATT
>DBFWXD010000074.1:0-10826 GCA_048215895.1 Eubacteriales bacterium | reverse complement strand
AAATAAAGAATGAGGCTGTGCTGAGCCTGTCATTTTGCGGCTGGAAAAACAAAAAGCAAGTAGTCTGAGGGTAGACTACTTGCTTTTTGCAGCTGCATTAAAGGAAAGAAGCGCAAAAGTTATGTTCTGGAGTTTGATGAGTGAACCATACCATATCTTTGCAGGCTTGTACAATACTTATCATTGATTGCGGTATAAATGAAATTGATAAAGCCGGCCCGGTGCTTCAATCAGCATTGGGCCGGCTGGCTTTAATGGCGTCCTGCAAGAAGGAAATCAACTGTTTTGCCCCTTGGCTCAGGGGATTGTCTTTGGAGTAAATAACAGATACCCGGTAATAACAGGGGGGAGAGAAAGGAATGGAAATCAGACCCTCCTGGCCCGGGGCCTGCTGGGGAGAGTACCAGATATCATAGTAGGTCAGGCCCACGCCGTTTTGATTTTGAATGTGCTGAAAATAGGAGTCCAGCATGAGATATGTGGCCTGGGGCTTGAGAATGATTTTTTGGTTTGGATAGGCATCCTGCATATGGCGAAAAATGTAGCTGTCCTGAGGGTTGTTGAGGGTTAAAGCCACCAAGGGCTGCTGTAAGAACTCATCCAGCGTAATGGAAGAACGGCTGGCCAGGGGGTTATTCTTGCTCATGCAAACCCGCAGCTCTCCCTCAAACAGGGGAATGGAGGTGATCTCACGTTCCAGACTGCTGGAAATAGAAATGATGCCCAAATCCAATCCACCGCTCAAGACCTGAGAGATAATGGCCATCGTAGGACTTTCCTGCTCCGTAATATGTACATTTTCATGTTCAAGCTGGAATTTTGTGAGCAAAGGACAGAGACAGGCTTTTGTCTGCATGGCGTAACCCACGCGGAGGTTGTGCCGTTTTTTGATGAGATAGGAATGTACCTCCTGTTCTGTTTTCTCTAAAGTCTCCACCAAAAACCGGGCTTTTGTCAGTACATATTCCCCCTCCGGAGTGAGAAAAAGCTTTCCGCGATAGCGGTTGATCAGCTGTACCCCCAGTTCATTTTCCAAGTCGCGGACCGCCATGGTAACAGAAGGCTGTGTCACGTGGAGAAGCTCTGCGGCTTTGGTAAAACTCATTACTCTGCACACCGCTTCAAAATAGCTTAGCTTTCGAAAATCCATATTGCCGCGCTCCTTCTGTCATTTTTGGCTGTATAGTCGTGCTGGGTGGCCATTGATAAATCTTTTCTTCTATCAATAGGTGATACGAACGGAGACTTTATGGTGCAGCATTCGTTATCTTGCATTTTGATTGAAAAATTATTCAGTAGCTCAATTATATGAAAAAAAGAGAATTTCGTCAATTCATATCCAGAGGGGGGTGTTTGTATCAGAAAAAACGGATTGTCAGGGATAATATTTTAATATCTGTTGTCTGCCTGTCCTCTTGGCTTTTGCATATAGATGATAGATTAGGCGATAAACGTGTGGGAGGGAGATTCTGTACGCCGGTGGGCGGGAGTCAAGCGCGTCATTCATAACATGTTAGCTTTGAAGCATTTTAATGTTCCGGACGGGATTGAAGTACGGTTTATTGGAATTGAACAGAAAAGTAGGGGGCACTTCCCACAAAAAGGAAGAAGCGTATTTGTACAAAAACATGAAAATATTTTTCTGAAAGAGAAAGGTCTCTGTTTGAATTGACAATCCTCTTGGGCGGTGCTATACTCTCTCCATCAAACAGATGTAATCGTTTACATCTCAATTTGAAAAAGAAGTAAACGATTACAATACGGGGGATTTGTATGAGTGCGCCTACTATCTCGCAAGTTGCGAAAGAAGCAGGTATCTCCGTAGCAACGGTTTCCCGTGTCATCAATCAAAAGGGGGGCGTCACACCGGAGACGACCGAAAAGGTACGCCTAGCCATTCAGCGCCTTGGGTATCAGCCCAATGTGTGGGGCCGGAATCTGCGGCGGGGAGAAAGCCGGCTGGTTCTGGTCATGGTACCGAATGTGAGCAACCCATACTATGCCCCGATTATCGCAGGTGCAGAGGATACTCTGAATGCAGCAGGATACAGCATTATGCTTTGCATTACCAATATGGACCGAGTGAGACGCAGGCATTATGTGGATCTGATGCACAACCACCGGGCAGACGGAGCCATTTTGATGGATGTTTCGATGAATGACGAAGACGTGGTGCAGCTGTCTGGAGATTATCCTCTGGTGCAATGCTGCGAATACTGCGGTGCGGAGGACATCAGTCACATATCCATTGATAATTTTGCAGCCGCGCGGGAGGCAGTGACCCGCCTGGCGGCTCTGGGCCATACCAGAATTGGATACATTGGAGCGAAAAACAGCTTTATTTCCACCACACTGCGTCACGAGGGGTACCGTTCCGCACTGAAGGAACTCTCCCTTCCAATTTCAGACGGATACGAGGCCTTTGCCGGCCGGGATTATAGCTTTTCCACCGGCGTAGAGGCGGCCGGTCGTCTTTTGGACCAGCCGGAACGCCCCACGGCACTGTTTTGTGTTTCCGATGTGCTGGCCCTGGGTGCGGTTCAGGCGGCCCGGGAGCGGGGCCTGCGGATTCCAGAGGATCTTTCCGTGGTGGGCTTTGACGATGTAGAGTATGCCTCCATCTTCCAGCCCCGGTTGACCACCATCCGGCAGCCCTGTTATCGGATGGGCGCTGTTGCCGCTTCCCTCCTGATTCGGCAGATGCAGGGAGAGAGCGGGGGACAGACGATGTTTCTCCCCCACGAGTGGGTATCACGGGATTCCACGGCCAACTGGCCGCTGAATCATACATCTGACTCTGGCAAAGAATTTTGAAGGAGGAAAAACGAATGAAACTCAAGAAATTGGCCGCGCTGACCCTGGCCGGCGCCATGGCCCTGTCCCTGGCCGCTTGTGGCGGCGGTAGCAGCTCCAGCGGTGCTGCCAGCAGTGGTGCTGCCAGCAGCGGTGCCGCCAGCAGCGGCGCTGCCAGCACTGCCGGCGAGGTCTACAAGATCGGCGTTCTGGCTCCCGAGGTAACCCACGGCTGGTCCGCCGGCGTGGCTTACTACGCTGAGAAGCGCTGCGAGGAGCTGGCCAACGAGGGCAAGATCGAGTACAAGGTTTCCGTCAGCGGCGACGCTGCCGAGATGACCACCCAGCTGGACGAGCTGAAGACCTGGGGCGCTGACGCCATCGTGGCTTTCCCCCAGTGGGAGGGCATGGAGGTGCCCATCCAGCAGGCTATTGACGAGGGCATCACCGTGGTGAACTTCGACATTGCCATCGAGGCTGACGGCGTGTATCGTGTGTCCGGCGACAACTACGACATGGGCTACCAGAGCGCTCAGTACATCGTGGACAAGATCGGCACCGAGGGCACCGTGGTCATCCTGGACGTGCCCACCTCCGGCTCCGTGGCCGAGCTGCGCAAGCAGGGCTTCACTGAGCACATGGCCGAGCTGGCTCCCAACATGCAGATGATCACCTATGCCACCCAGTTCACCCGTGAGGACGGCCTGGCTGACATGGCCGACATCCTGACCGCCAATCCTCAGATCGACGCCGTCTTCTCCATGGACGACGAGACCTCCATCGGCGCTCTGCAGGCCATCCGTGACGCTGGCCGGACCGACATCAAGGTCATCACCGGCGGCGGCGGTGCTCAGGAGTACTTCAACATGATGCTGGCTGAGGAGAACCAGGACATCTGGCTGCAGTCCGCTACTTACTCCCCCGACATGGTGGAGGATGCTGTGGACATGGCCGTTGAGATCCTGAACGGCAATGTTCCTTCCGATCCTGTGAAGATCATCCCCACCACCATTGTTGACCGCGAGAACGCCTCTGACTTCCTGGACGAGAGCTCTCCCTACTAATTTCCCGCTGACAAAAGGGGCTATGGCATTAGCCATAGCCCCTTTCTAAAGAACAGAAATGGATGTGATCCCATGACACTGGAGATGCGCGGCATCTGCAAATCCTTTGGCGCCAACGACGTATTAAAGCAGGTGGACTTTTCCCTGAAGGGCGGAGAGATCTGCGCTCTGCTGGGAGAAAACGGTGCAGGCAAGTCCACCTTGATGAACATTCTGGGCGGCGTGCTCCACGCTGACCAGGGGGAGATCCTCATTGACGGTTCTCCGGTCCATTTTCATACTCCTGCCGATTCCCTTCATGCGGGAGTTGCCTTTATTCACCAGGAGCTGAGCCTGATCAACGACCTGGCTATCTATGAAAATATGTTTATCGGCCGCGAGCTGAAAACAAAATCGGGATTGCTGGATTCCCGAGCCATGATCCAAAAAACGCAGGAGGTTTTTGAGCGCTTAGGCCTGACCTTGGACCCCAAGGCCATGGTCCGCGACCTGGATGCCTCCTACAAACAAATTGTGGAAATTTCACGCGCCATGATGATGGAGGCGTCCTTGATTATTATGGACGAACCCACCACCTCCCTGACTGACCCGGAGATTGAGCGTGTGTTTGATATGATGCGTATGCTGAAGCAGCATGGAGTGGCGATCATCTTTATCTCCCACAAGCTCAAGGAGGTTATGGAGATCTGCGACCGGTATACCGTGCTGCGGGACGGCAATATGGTGGCCGCCGGTCCGGTGGCCGAAGTGACCACCCAGGATCTGGCCCGCTTCATGGTGGGCCACGATGTGCGCAGCGAAAACCTGCGTCAGAGCCGGGATCTGGGCAAGGAGATCCTCCGGGGCGAACACCTGGAGGACGGCACCCACTTCCACGATGTGTCCTTCTCCGTGCGGGCCGGCGAAGTGCTGGGTGTGACCGGCCTTCTGGGCGACGGACGCAGCGAGCTGTTTCAGGCGGTGTTCGGCGCCGGAGCGTATCAGGGCCAAATCTGGGTGGAAGGCACCGAGGTGAAGATCACCGATACACCCCAGGCCATTAAGCTGGGCATCGGCTATGTGCCCAGAAACCGCAAGGAGAACGGAATCATCAAGGATCTGAGCATCGTGGAAAACGGCTCCCTGGTGACGCTGCCCCGGCTGGTCAAGGGGGGACTTCTGGATCTGGCCCGGCGGGATGCCGAGTTTGACCAGCAGGTTCAGAGCTTACATATCAAAATGGGCCAGAAGAGCGACCTCATCACCAGCCTGTCCGGCGGAAACCAGCAGAAGGTGGTTTTGGCCAAGTGGTTGTCCGCCCATCCCAAGGTCCTGATCCTGGACAATCCCACCCAGGGCGTGGACGTGGGCGCAAAAGAGGAAATCTACGACATCATTCTCCGCCTGGCCTCCGAGGGAGTGGCCGTTGTGGTGCTCTCCAGCGAGGCCCAGGAGATTATCCGGGTCTGTGACCGGGCTCTGGTCATGTACCACGGCTCCATCCAGGGCGAGGTGTCCGGGGCGGAGATGAATGAGCAGACCATTATGTATTTAGCAACCGGCGGCGAAGCCGCTGCAAAACAAACAGAGGAGTAAGAGCGGCTATGGAAAAGAATCAAGTGTTGACAAAGCCCGGAAACCGGTTCCTGGAGGCGTGGAAGCGCAATCCCCTGGTCAGTACCGGCCTGGTCCTGATCCTGATGGTGATTATCCAGACCGGAATTATGATCTACAATTTTGGCAGCGGAAGTATGGGCGAGCTGCTGCTCTCCCTGCTGACCAACTGGCTCAATATCCTGCGCAACAACGCCCCTGTGGGCATCATCGCCCTGGGCATGACCTTTGCCATCATCTCCGGCGGAATTGATCTGTCGGTGGGTTCCACCCTGGTAGCGGTAGGCGCTGTGGTGATGGCCGTGGTGGATGGCAGTGCTACCGGCCTGCTCACCAGCATGGGCATCACCGGTGTTCCGGCCTATGTGATCGCCATTGTGGTGGGCGTAGCCTTCGGCGCCCTTCTGGGCTGGCTCAATGGTGTGCTCATTGCCCACGGCAAGCTGCCTCCCTTCATCGCCACCCTGGGCACCATGCAGATTTTCCGCTCTGTGACCCAGCAGCTGACCCAGCACGCCAACCCCTCGGTCCCCAAGGGATTTTTGCAGATTTCCAACCTGAAGATCGGCAGCTTCTACATCATGCCCATTGTCTATTGGCTGATTCTGGCTGTGGCGCTGTACATCGTGTCCAAGCGGACCACCTTTGGCCGTCATGTCTATGCGGTGGGCTCCAACGTGCGTACCGCCCGCCTGTCCGGCATCAATGTCAATAAGGTCAAGCGCCGCATCTATATGCTCACCGGCGCTCTGGTCGCTCTGGCCGCCATCATTCAGGTCTCCCGCATTGGTTCCATGGACTACGCCAGCGCGGGCAGCGGCTATGAGATGGACGCCATCGCCGCGGTCATCGTGGGCGGTACCAGCATGGCCGGCGGCAAGGGCTCCATTGTGGGCACGGTCCTTGGTATGCTCATCATCGGCGTGATGAACAACCTGCTGACTCTGTTTGGCGTGCCTCCCTTCCTGCGCGAGGCCTGCAAGGGTGTCATTGTAATCGTGGCGGTTCTCCTCCAGAAGAAGGAAGCCGACGCGTAAAATCCGATAGAAAGAGGGAATTGAAGGATGTTTAACATCGGTATCATTGGATGCGGCAAGATCGCTCAGGTGCGCCACATCCCCGAATATGCAGACCATCCCCAGGCCAAGCTGGCTGGGTTCTTCGATCTGAATACGCAGCGTGCCGCCGAGCTGGCCCAGAAGTGGGGCGGAAAGGCCTATTCCTCCTGGGAGGAGATGCTCGCCGATCCCGCCATTGATGCGGTGAGCGTCTGCGTGGCCAACAACGCCCACGCATCCATTTCCATTGCCGCCCTGAAGGCGGGCAAGCACGTGCTGTGTGAAAAGCCCATGGCCACCACTCTGGAGGAGTGCGAGGCCATGGTGGCCGCCGCAAAGGAGAGCGGGAAGTTTTTGATGATCGGCCAGAACCAGCGCCTGACCCGGGCCCATCAGAAGGCACGCGAGCTGGTGGAGCAGGGCGTGCTGGGAGAGATTCTCTCCTTCCGCACCACCTTCGGCCACGGCGGTCCCGAGACCTGGAGCGTAGACCCGGGAAAGAACACCTGGTTCTTTGATAAGAACAAGGCCGCCATGGGCGCCATGGCCGACCTGGGCATCCACAAGACCGACCTCATCCAGTACCTCACCGGCCAGACTGTGGTGGAGACCACAGCCAAGGTGACCACGCTGGATAAGCGGGGGGCGGACGGACAGCTCATCGGTGTGGATGACAACGCCATCTGCATCTACCGGCTGAAGAACGGCGCCATCGGCACTATGACCGCCAGCTGGACCTTCTACGGCGCGGAGGACAACTCCACCGTGCTCTATGGCACCAAGGGCATCCTGCGGATCTATGACGATCCCAGCTATTCCATGAAGCTGATTTCCGCCAACGGGGAGAAGACCCTCTACGAGCTGGAGGCCATCCAGACCAACGACAACCAGACCAAGTCCGGCGTCATCGACTGCTTTATGGACTGTCTGGTGAACAACAAGGCCCCCGAGATTTCCGGCGAGTCCGTGCTCACCGCCATGCGGGCCGTTTTTGCCAGCCTGGAGTCCTCCCAGACGGGGAAGACCGTGGCTATCCCGCAGAATTAAGGAGGAGAGAGTATGAAACTGGGATTTGTCAGCGCCATTCTGGACGGCTGGACCTTTGAGGAAATGATCGATGTGGCCCACGACATGGGCTATACCTGCGTGGAAGTGGCCTGCTGGCCCTGCGGCAAGGCGGAGCGCCGCTACGCCGGAGTGAGCCACATTGATGTAGACAATCTCACTGACGAGAAGGCCGACTATATTCTGAACTACTGCAAGGAGCGGGGTGTGGAAATCTCCTCCCTGGCCTTTTATCCCAACACTATGGACGAGGACCTGGAGAAGCGTGCGGCCAACATCGCTCACCTGAAGAAGGTCATCCTGGCCAGCGAAAAGCTGGGTGTTGGCATGGTCACCACCTTTGTGGGCCGTGCCACCCATAAGACGGTGGAGGAGAACCTGGAGCTGTTCCGGGAGATCTGGCCCCCCATCATTGCCTTTGCCGAGGAGCACCATGTGAAGGTGGCCATTGAGAACTGCCCCATGTGGTTCGACGAGACCAACTGGCCCGGCGGACAGAACCTGTTTACCAGCCCCGCCATCTGGCGCAAGTGCTTTGAGATTATTCCCAGCCCCAACTTCGGCATTAACTACGACCCCAGCCACTTTGTCTGGCAGCAGATGGATTATATCCGTCCCCTGTACGAGTTCAAGGACCGGATTTTCCATGTCCACTACAAAGACATCAAGCTCTTCCCGGATAAGCTGGCTGAGGTGGGCGTAATGGCCTATCCCCTCCAGTATATGGCGCCCAAGCTGCCTGGTCTGGGCGATGTGAACTGGGCCAAGTATGTCTCTGCCCTGACCGATATCGGCTATGAGGGTTACACCTGCGTGGAGGTAGAGGACCGGGCCTTTGAGGGGAGCAAGGAGCGGATTCTGGACTCCCTGCGCCTGTCCAAGCGGTATCTGGATCAATTTGTCATCTAAGTTTTATATGGGGAACCGCGCCGCGGTTCCCCATCCTTACAACAGGAGGACTTACTATGAAGCGGATCATTGCAGTCAATTCCAATTGCTATCACGGATATTCCATCGAGCAGGCCATTGACGGCATTGCCGATGCTGGTTTCCATTACATCGAGCTGACCGCCACCAAGGGCTGGACGGAGCATGTGTTCCCGGACCAGAGCTTTCAGCATCTCTGCCAGGTGAAGCAGCGCCTTCAGGACAAGGGCATCATTCCCTTTGCCATGAGCGGCCACTGCAATCTGATGGACACAGCCCGCATTCAGGACTTTATTGATAACATCCATCTGGCCGCCTTCTTTGGCTGCGAGTATATTGTCTCTTCCATCGGCGAGGCCCACCTGGAGGACAAGGCGGTGGTCTCCAACGAGGAGGTAGCCAAGCACATCCGCGCCCTGGTGCCCGAGCTGGAGAAGAACGGACTGACTCTGGTGCTGGAGGTCCACGGAGACCACGGTACCGGCAAGATTTTGAAGGAAATTGTACAGCTTGTGGGCTCTGACCGGGTTGCGGTGGCCTATGACACGGCCAACGCCCTGTTTTACGGGAACGTGGATCTCTCCGAGGATCTGGACGCCAGCCTGGATGCCATTCGCTATTTCCACCTGAAGGATAAGGGCGGCGAGCGGACCGTGTGGGACTTCCCCGCCCTGGGGAAGGGCTGGATCGACTTCCCCATGATCTTCAAGAAGCTGGAACAGGCGGGCGACAACAGCCCCTTCAGCATTGAAATCGAGTTCACCCAGGCCGGGTCCAAGAACCTGGAGGAGGTCAACCAGGCGGTGCGGGATTCCGCGGAGTATCTAAAGGCCCATGGGTTTGAACTGTGAGGTGTTCCCATGATCAAAATTGGCATCGTAGGCGTGGGCGGTATGGGGACTGTCCATTACAACAATTACCTGCACCTGCCGGACTGCGCGGTGGTTGGCCTGGTGACTAGTTCCCCGTCCGGCCGGGAAAAAGCGGCCGCCTGGGGCGTGCCCGCCTTTGACACCATTCAGGACCTGGTGGAGCGCACCGGGGCGCAGGTGGTGGATGTGTGTACCCCCACGTACCGGCACAAAGACCATGTGACCCAGGCGCTGGAGGCCGGGGCCCATGTGATCGTGGAGAAGCCCTGCGCCCTGTCCCGGGCGGATGCCCAGGCCATGTATGATCTGGCGCAGCGGAAAGGCCTCCATCTGTATGTGGCCCAGGTGCTCCAGTTCAGCCGTGAGGTAGAAGTGCTGCGCCAGCTGGTGGAGGAGCAGACCTACGGCAAACCCCTGGACGCGCTGTTCCAGCGGCTGTCTGCCCGGCCCGACTGGGCCCAGGGAGGGTGGCTGTTTGACCGTGAAAAGAGCGGTCTGGTTCCCTTTGACCTGCACATCCATGATCTGGACGTCATTGCCAGCCTGTTTGGTGTTCCGGAGGAGACGCAGTGCCGCTGCTGCAAGGGAGCGGATGGAAGCTTCCCGGAGCTGTACCGCTGGGAATACCGCTGCGGCGGGGTGAATGTGGCCGCCGAAGCTGGATGGCTCAGTGCCAGCATTCCCTTTACTGCTGTGTGGCGGGTGTATTTCGAGCGGGGCGCCGTCATCTATGACGGGGAGCACGTCACTGCCTATCCCTATGGAGGGGAGCCGGTGGTCTTTGATACGGAGGAGAAAGTAAAGATCCCCACCGGCATCAATGTTCCGCCCACCGGTTGGTATCTGCGGGAGCTGGGCCATTTTCTGGACTGCGTGCGCCGGGATACGGATTCCAACCTGGTACCCAAGGAGCGGGTCCTGGCGGTTTTGGAGCTTTTGGAACAGAATCAGTAAGAGACCCCCCGACGTCTATGGGAGAAGACGCCGGGGGCTCTTTTCTCTGCGGACCGAGAGGTATAAGTGCCCAATGCAGGATCATATAGTGTACGGGATGTGATTGTGCATGACGGTACCAAAGCAAAAGGAAACTCTGGACGCCGCACTGAAGAAGGAAATCATGCTCCAGATCAACCAGAGACTCTATGCGATGGGCATGATTTCAAAGAGCGTATATGAGCGGGCAAGCGTAAAGATTGTTTCCGGTACATAGGCCTGATGTGGTTCCGTAAGCGCAGCTTACCGGAACCACTTTTTGCGTCTGGCAAGAGGCACATGCGATCCCATCTGCTGCATACCAAAGGAGGCGTAGGGATGGATCTCTATGAAATGAAGCAGGCGTTGAATACGGGAAAAACCATTTATGACCTGCCTCTGCGGGTCACCTATTATGCCCGGGTTTCCACGGACAAGGATGAGCAGCTCCATTCGCTCTCCGCCCAGGTCCAGTATTACTC
>DBFWXD010000073.1:0-2426 GCA_048215895.1 Eubacteriales bacterium | reverse complement strand
GCTTTTTCCCTCATGGATGGGCGGGATATGCTCCCAAACCCTGCGTGTAGTCAGACGAAGCCTCTCTTTCTTTGGCTCACTCCAGTAAGTATACCAGAGTACTTTCCGGAAAACAATCCCCAGGTGAAATTTTTTCGCGGGAGGTCTTTTCTCCTTTTGACATGGGGCGGCGGAACATTCCGCCGCCCCATATTGTCGTTATTTTTTGCAAAGCTCTTCCCAACTCATCAGCCCGTAGGCCGACCGGGCCGCCTGGACAGCCCGAAGGATGGCCCGCTCCATGGCCTGAGCGGCCAGAGCGCCCACCACGTTCACATCGCCGTTCACATTCCCCACGGACAAAGCATAGATGCTGTCTCCGTCGGCAGTGGTGTGTACCGGGCGGATCGCCCGGGCATAGCCGTTGTGAGTCATACCGGCAATCTTGCAAAGCTGGGTTTTATGAAACCGGGCATTGGTCACCACCACACCCAGGGTGGTATTCCCGGTAAAGAGATTTTCAGCTAAAGTCACATCGGAAAACATCTCATCCAATGTACTGGACAGGCCTGTTTTTTCCTTATTCAGCAGCCCGGCAGCCGGTTTCCCATCGGGGCCGTACACATCGCCCAGAGCATTCACTGCCACCAGGGCCCCCACCTTCAGGGCTCCAGCCTGAAGGGCACAGGTGCCAAAGCCGGACTTCATCGCCCGGTCCATTCCCCGGTATTTGCCGATGGAACAGCCGGTACCCGCACCTACATTGCCCTCAGCAGGGGCGTCGTAGGTGGCATGTTCACAGGCCTCATAGGCCATCTGGGCTGTGGGACGCACATCCTTGCGGCCCACAGTCAGATCGAACAGACAGGACTGGCTCACCAGAGGGACCTTTGTCACGCCTACATCAAAGCCGATGTCCCGCTCCTCCAGATAGCGCTGCACACCTCCCGCCGCATCCAGGCCGAAGGCGCTGCCGCCTGCTAAAAGCACGGCGTTAATTCCCTCTGCCGCGGCTACGGGATTAAGAATCTGTGATTCTCTCGAGGCAGGGCCGCCGCCCCGGACATCCAGTCCGGCAGGACTCATTTCATCACAGAGAATCACTGTACAGCCGGTAGCCGCTTCCAGGTCCTGGGCATGGCCCACCCGAAAGCCACCGACCTCCATGATGCCAATTTCTTTCATGCCAGCTCCACCTCTCCTCGGTTCACCGTCTTTTGCAGGGCCTTACATACGGCAGTGCCCAGCACCAGACAAGACGCTGCCTCCGCCAGGCCGTTCACCGCCACCAGTCCCATCATAAAGGCCAGCAGGCTGACGCCGCCCTCCCCGGAGTACCCATAGGTGGTGACGGAGATGTTCAGCCAGGTGTCGGCAAAGATGAACCAGTTGCCTACAATGTACAATACCGTGTTCAGTGCCGGGGTCAGGAAGCAGCACAGAGCAATTCCCGCCACTCTGGTGCGGTCAAAGCGTTTGAGCAGCTGATAGAGAAGCCCCGGAATTACGCCCACCAGCACCCGGTTGACCACACAGCAGAAAAAGGTCCCCAGGGCATTCACCTGGAGCAGCATAGCCCCCAGAGGGCTGGCCCCAAAGCACTGGAAAAAGCTGGTCAGGCCAAACACCAAGCCCAGAAATCCTCCCGCCATGGGGCCCAGAATAATAGAGCCCACGGCCACTGGAATGACGATGAAGGTGATCTCCACGCCCCACGGGGTCTTCAGATAGCCCAGCGGGGTGTAGGCCATGATGAGCACCAGGGCCGTCAGCAGTGCCAGTTCCGACAGGTAGCGTACATTGGTTTTGCGTTTCATATTCAATTCCTCCTGCTGCCGCTCCACAGCTGTGGATGCAGCGCAAATTTATCCCGCCAATGGCGGAGACAAGGGGAGTATAGCGCGGTTTTCTGAAATTTGCAAGGGGCTTTTCTCCTTTTTCCCGGCCTTTGGAGCAAAAGAGGCGGCTTTTTATTGACGGGAGGGCCAGGATGTGTTATCGTCCTATATAGTATGCGTGAAGGGAGGCGATGGCTTGATCGTTCTGGATCTGGAGTGGAACCGAGGGTATGACAAGACGCCCTTGGATGAGATTTTGCAGATCGGTGCGGTGCGTCTGGACCGGCCGGGCGGCCGGATCGTAGACACCTTTAATGTGTTTATCCGGCCACAGGTTCACAAGCGTCTGAACCGTACTGCCAAGGCTCTTCCGGAGATTGAAGCCTCCCGCGCCTCCACCCTGGATTTTTCCACCGCCTATCGCAGCTTTCTCAGCTGGTGCGGAGAAGAACGGGACTTTGCAGCCTGGGGTGCCGATGACTTTGACACCCTCAACCAAAACGCCCGGTACTGGAAGCTCCCAACCCTGGAGCCCCGGGCCATTTTCGACTTACAGACCGCCTTCTCCCTCACCCTAGGTACCTTACAGAACATCGCTCTGTGGTGGGC
>DBFWXD010000072.1:0-2691 GCA_048215895.1 Eubacteriales bacterium | reverse complement strand
CCACCAGAGGACCCCTGATACGCTCTGGCCGTTTTTGGTGACCTGGAAATACTGTGTGGCCTCAGAGCGCTGCTCCGGGGTATTCTCCTGGACAAAGCCATCTTTGGTCACATCGGGCAGGCCCATGGCCGCAAGGGCGCGGTAGGCCTGGGAATAGGGGGCGTCGTTGTCCTCAAAGCTGTCCCCATAGTGGGCAATGGTGATCTCCTGATTCGTTATGGTAACGCACATGGACTTCCAGGGCAGGTCTCCCCGGCTCAGCTGGGGCTGGTACGTCTCCGTGTCCATCCTCACCTCCAGCAGCAAAGGCTTCCCGGGGGCGGTCGCCGCCCCTTGGTCAGACTCACAGACCATGTCCCACTGCTCCAGAGGCTGTGACAAAGGCTCCATGGAAACAATCTTCCCGCTTGCCGTGTCAAAGGTGCAGCGGGTCAAGCCCCAGTTTCGTTCGGTCATATCCTCCTTTAACTCCTTCACGGGAGTGAGGAAGGTCAGTTGATCTCCCGACTGGTCAAAGGCAATCTCGGTGGGCTCCAGGTAGAACTCCTGGCCAGAGGGGTAATAGGGCAGCAGCTGGTCGATCTGGGTCTGCTTGCCGCTGCGGTCCACATAGAGCATCCTGCAGGCGCTGCCGTGGGGGGTGCCCCCCTGGGTATAGACCGCCAGAGTCCCCCGGGGCCCGGGATAGCACTCAAACTGAGTGGACAGCCCAGACTCGTTCAGCTCTGCCTCCAGCCGGTCCAGGGCCAGCTGCACCGGGTCCTCAGCCACCTGGAACTGGGCCAGCTTTTCCTCCTGGTTCCAGTTCAGCTCCCCATAGGGCAGAAGGTCAGAGAGGTAGACCATCACATGGCCCCCGATGTTGAAGGACTCTTTCTCCTCCCCCGCCACATAGACCTTAATGTCTGAGGCGTAGATGGGATAGGCCGCATCGCCTACTTTCCCTTCCGGAGGCTGGGGAACATACTCCGGCGTCTCCACACTCACGCCGCCGGGACGCGCACTTCCGGGCCAGACGTAGACGGACCGGCCCTCCTCATTCCAGTAGACATAAAACCCATACCAGTTCAGGTCCTGCACCATCACAGCGGTGCGGCCCCCCACGTTATAGGAGGCGATGGGATGAGCGTCAATTTCCGTCACAATGTCGGTATACAGGGCGTGGCCGATGACCTCCTCTGCCGCATAGGCATTTACGGTAAGACCGGCGGTGAGGGCCAGGGCCAGAGCGAGGCTTAGCATCTTCTTCATCGCGCGTCTCCTTTCCCGGAAATTCAGTTTTTCGGCTTTCTTTTTTCATTATATCCCTTTTCCCCTTGCAACTCAAGAAGATTTGTGCTATATATAAGGGTACTGAAATGCGTGGAACGGGAAAATAGCGGACATTTGCTCAGCAGAGAGAGGCGGCCGCCGGCTGAAAGCCGCCTTGGAGGAAATCCGCTTGGTTCGCCCGGGAGCGGCCCCTGAGAGGGGGACGGCCTGACCCGCCGTTACCGGGGTTTTAAGTGCGCGCCCTGTGCGCGAATGCGGGTGGTACCGCGGAAGCTCTGCCTTTCGTCCCAGTATGCTGGGAGGAAAGGCTTTTTTGCTGCCAAAATGACAAATACACATCTGAAAGGAAGAACGCAGATGAAAGAACAGTTAGCCAACATTCGTGCCCAGGCTCTCTCCGCCTTTGAGGACGCGCAGGACCTGGCCGCTCTGGACGAGCTGCGGGTCAAGTACCTGGGCAAGAAGGGTGAGCTCACCGCCGTCCTGAAGCAGATGGGCAAGCTCTCCGCCGAGGAGCGCCCCGCCATGGGACAGCTGGCCAATGAGGTCCGCGCCGCCCTGGAGAGCGCCATTGAGCAGGCCTCCAAGAAGCTGGAGGCCAAGGCCCTGGAGCAGCGCCTCCGGGACGAGGCCCTGGACGTGACCGTCCCCGGCAAGAGCGTGAAGCTGGGCCACAAGCACCCCATGTATATCGCTCTGGACGAGCTCAAGGACATCTTCGTGGGCATGGGCTTCACCGTTCTGGACGGCCCCGAGGTGGAGCTGGCCGAGCTGAACTTTGACCGCCTCAACGCCGAGGAGGGCCACCCCTCCCGCGACTGGTCGGACACCTTCTATTTTGACGAGGACAGCCGGGTGATGCTCCGCTCCCAGACCAGCCCCATGCAGGTCCGGGCCATGGACACCATGCCCCTGCCCATCCGCATCATCGCCCCCGGCCGCGTCTACCGCAAGGACGAAGTGGACGCCACCCACTCCCCCATGTTCCACCAGGTGGAGGGCATGGTCATCGACAAGAACGTCACCATGGCCGACCTGAAGGGCACCCTCAACACCGTGGTGGAGCAGCTCTACGGCAAGGGCACCAAGACCCGCTTCCGTCCCCACCACTTCCCCTTCACCGAGCCCTCCTGCGAAATGGACATCCAGTGCCACAAGTGCGGCGGCGTGGGCTGCCCCACCTGTAAGGGCGAGGGCTGGATCGAGCTGCTGGGCGCCGGCATGATTCATTCCCGTGTGTTGGAGATGAGCGGCATCGACCCCAACGAGTACTCCGGCTGGGCCTTCGGTATCGGCCTGGAGCGCACCGCTATGCGCCGCTTCAAGATCGCCGACCTGCGTCTGATTTTTGAAAACGACGTGCGCTTCCTGGAGCAGTTTTAATAGGAGGGCAATACGATGAAATTATCCAGAAAATGG
>DBFWXD010000071.1:0-2115 GCA_048215895.1 Eubacteriales bacterium | reverse complement strand
GCTTATCCTCCCGATAGGTCACACCATACCACTTGTCGGTGCTGCGCAGCACCTTGACCCGTGCCCGCTTCTCCTCCAGCAGCTGTGTCACCACACTGGGCAGGAAATACTCCCCCTTCTGGGGGTCCTCTGCCAGTACCTGGTCCAGAAACGCGGGGAAGCGCGCCTCCGCCTCCCAAAGAAAGCTGGGGGTGAAGCCCCAGAGGTTCATGGACACCACGGTGTCCCCCGGCAGACGGGTCCAGGTCTCCCCGCCATCCACCGTGGAGCGGGCGTCCGCCCCGGCCTTCTCGATGTGGGTGTGCTCTGTGACACGGAGCAGATAGTGCTCCTCATCCTCCTGGCACACCCCCCGGGCCACATGTCCGTGCTCCGTCACCGTATTGCCCAGCAGATAACCCACCATAGCAAATTCATAGCACCCCGGCTTGTCCGGGTGCTCCTCCAGATAGCGGTATATCTCCCGGAACGCCTCCGGCCCGTAGTAGTCGGCCGAGTTGATAACTGCGAAGGGGCCGTCCACCTCCTTCCGGGCAGCCAGCACCGCGTGGCAGGTCCCCCAAGGCTTCACCCGCCCCTCCGGGACCCCGTACCCGGCGGGCAGGTCCTCCAGCTCCTGATAGGCGTACTTTACTTCAATGACCCGGGAGAGCCGGTCGCCGATGGCGGCCCGAAATTGCTCCGCAAGCTCCCGCTTGATGACGAATACCACCGTCTCAAAGCCGGCGCGCCTGGCGTCGTAGATGGAGTAATCTATGATGAGCTGGCCGTTGGCCCCCACGGGATCAATCTGCTTCAGACCGCCGTATCGGCTCCCCATTCCGGCCGCCATGACCACAAGCACCGGTTTTTCCATACTTCCACCCCCTCTTATCTTCCGTATCCGTCCGGATTCATGGACTGCCACTTCCAGGAGGAGGCGCACATCTCCTCGATGCCGTAGCGCGCCTTCCACCCCATCTCCCGCTCTGCCCGCTCCGGGTCCGCATAGCACTCCGCAATGTCGCCCGGCCTCCGGGGATCCACTACATAGGGCAGGGTCTTTCCGCAGGCTTTCTCATAAGCGCGCAGGACCTCCAGCACGGAGTAACCCTTCCCGGTCCCCAGATTGCAGACGAACAGGCCGCACCTCTCCTCCAGCTTCTTCAGCGCGGAAACATGGCCCCGGGCCAAGTCCACCACATGGATATAGTCCCGCACCCCGGTGCCGTCCGGCGTGGGATAGTCGCCGCCGAACACATGGAGCTTCTCCAGCTTCCCTACTGCCACCTGGGCGATATAGGGGACCAGATTGTTGGGGATGCCGTTGGGGTCCTCCCCGATCAGCCCGCTCTCGTGGGCCCCGATGGGATTGAAATACCGCAGCAGGGCCACGTTCAGGCTGCTGTCCGCCGCACACAGGTCGGTGAGGATCTGCTCGATGAAAAGCTTGGTCGTCCCATAGGGGTTGGTGGTCCCCCCCACCGGGAAGTCCTCCCGGAAGGGCACCCGGCCGGGATTCCCATAGACGGTAGCAGAGGAGGAGAACACAAAATCCTTCACGCCGTGCTTCCGCATCACATTGAGCAGGACCAGGGTGTTGACCAGATTGTTGGTGTAGTACTCCAGGGGCTTCTCTACACTCTCCCCCACCGCTTTCAGGCCCGCGAAATGGATGACTGCCCGGATATCCGGGTGGCTCTGGAACAGCGCTTCCACCTGCTCTGGGTCGCACAGCTCCGCCTCAACGAAGGGGACTTGCCTTCCCACGATCTGCTCCACCCGCCGAATCGCTTCCCGGCTGGAATTCACCAGATTGTCCGCCACCACGATGTCATATCCCGCCTGGATCAGCTCCACACAGGTGTGGCTGCCGATATATCCGGCGCCACCGCTCACCAAAATGGACATAGATCGCTCCTTTTCTGTCATGATCCGCTCTCCCTTGGAAAGCTTCTCTGATCAATGTTACGGCCCCATTATAATCTCTAAACATAAATCACGCAACCGATTCCGTCTCTTTCTCGTCTCTCAAAAATAAAAATGTCTACCAAAAGTCTACCAAAAAAGGGCGGCGGGAGCCTGGAGTTTCAGGGCCCTGCCGTTCCTTCTGTTTTTGCGTGTCTCCCAAATGTC
>DBFWXD010000070.1:0-11637 GCA_048215895.1 Eubacteriales bacterium | reverse complement strand
CTGCCCCCCAGCAGGGTGCTCAGCTGCGGCGCAAAGCAAAGGCCGGGAATGACAAACAATACCCCGGCGGCAAGCGCCAGCATCAGGGACTGGGTAAAGACCCGCATGGCCTCTTCCTCCAGGTTCTGGCCCCGCAGGATGGAAAACCGTGTGGCTCCGCCCATTCCCATCATAAGGCCGATTCCCTGGATAAAATTATAAAACGGAATGGCCAGGTTCAGCGCCGTCAGGCCCTCCGCCCCCAACCCCTGAGAGATAAAATAGGTGTCGGCCAGGATGTAGCAGGAAAGGCCGATCATCCCCATGATATTCTGAGAGGTATAGCGGAAAAATTCTCTTCGGATCGATTGGTTTTGCATATGGTTTCAATCTCCCAACATACAAAAAGGGACGTCCGTCTTTCCCCCTCCTGCGGCCTACCGGGGGAAATGCGAACGTCCCTTCCCCCTACCCGGCGGCAGGGGGTGACTGTTATTTTAAGTTATAGGCTTACTTGGTGCCGAAAATCCGGTCACCGGCATCGCCCAGACCAGGCACGATGTAGGCGTGGTCGTTGAGCTTCTCATCCACAGCGGCAACATAGATCTCCACGTCGGGATGGTCCTTGCGAATCACCTCAATGCCCTCGGGGGCGGCCAGGATGTTCATCAGCTTAATGTGCTTGCAGCCATAGCCCTTCAGGAAGGTAATGGCGGCGGAAGCGGAACCGCCGGTGGCCAGCATGGGGTCCAGGACGATCACGTCCCGGTCGGCAATGTCAGAGGGCATCTTGCAGTAGTACTCCACGGGCTGATGGGTCTCAGGGTCACGGTAGAGGCCGATGTGGCCCACCTTGGCGGAGGGGATCAGGTTCAGGATGCCGTCTACCATACCCAGGCCAGCCCGGAGGATGGGAACGATGGCCAGCTTCTTGCCGGTGAGCTGCTTGAAGGTACCGGTGGCCACGGGGGTCTTCACCACCACGTCCTCCAGAGGCAGGTCCCGGGTAGCCTCATAGCACTCCAGGGCAGCGATCTCAGAGACGATCTCCCGGAATTCCTTCACGCCGGTGGTCTCGTCCCGGAGGATAGTCAGCTTGTGCTGCAGCAGCGGGTGGTCCAGTACGTGTACTTTCTCGTCAAACATTGTGATGATCCCCTTTATCATTAGATTTGGATGCAAAATTCCGTTTTCGTTCCAGGCGCTCCCGTTCCGCCTGTGACAGGCGGTGGTATACGGGGGTCAAAGCGCTGCCGTCCACCAGTTTGCCCTCTTGGACCAGGCGCTGGGCGGCCATGGCCACCCCAAGGGCACTCTGCATCCGCAGGTGGCGGGGAGCCAATTCCATCTCTGACACGCGCTCTCGTAAGGTATTATAGCACAGCAGTGCTCCATCTCCAACGACAATTTTCGGAAAATGGAAATTTTTCAGTTCTTCCCCCAGGGTCTCCAGGGAAATGGCCCGGTCGGGGCTCAGCCGTTCCAGCTTGTCCCCCAGGGCCAGGAACAGGGCGTTATAGACCTGCTTGCGCCGGGCATCCATGGCACAGATGATGAGCTTTCCCTCCATGTGGGCCAGGGGCCAGGCCATGGACTCCAGTGTGGAGCAGGCAGCGCACAGTTTTCCCTGCCCCCAGGCCAGTCCCTTTGCGGTAGCCACGCCAATACGAAGGCCGGTAAAAGACCCAGGCCCGGCGGCCACGGCAATCACATCCACCCCGTCCAGGCTCTCTCCGCAGTTTCGGAACATATCGTCCACCATGGGCAGCAGCGTACGGCTGTGGGTCAGGCCGCTGTTCTGATAGTTCTGGGCCACCAGCTCTCCGTCCCGCACCAGAGCGGCGGAACAGGCAGGCGCTGAGGACTCCAGGGCTAAAATATTCACAGTTCAATCCCCCCGATCTCAATGAGGCGCTGCCCGTCATGCTCCCCCCGGCGGATATCCACCCGGATGGTGTCATGTTCCAGAGCGTCGTCAATGTTTTCGCTCCACTCCACGGCGCACACGCCCCCTCTGGCCAGGTAATCCTCCCAGCCGATGTCGTAGAGCTCCTCCGAGGAGCCCAGGCGGTACATATCAAAGTGAAACAGGGGCAGCCTTCCCCCCTCATACTCGTTGACAATGGTAAAGGTGGGGCTGGTCACCCGTTCCTCAATCCCCAGTCCCCGGGCCAAGCCCCGGGTAAAGGCGGTTTTTCCCGCCCCCAGGTCTCCGGTAAAGGCGATGACCGCTCCAGGCTTCAGCGCCCCGGCCAGCCGTTCCCCCAGCTTCTGGGTCTCCTCCTCGTTGTTGGTTACATAGCGGACGGACAAAGCCATCCCTCCGTTCACAGAAAATTTTCATACATCCAGGAGATTATACCACGATATGGTTTGCCTTTCCACCAAAATGTGCTAAAATAGATCGGACCAATTTTATTTTACCCTTAGGCCCCTTTGGGCCGCCCTCCAGGAGGTGAGGTCTTGACCACGCTCTTTTCCCCCGTGCGGGAATTTTTCAAAAAAGGGGATTTAACGCTGCTGTTCCTGTGCCTGCTGTCCAGCGGCTATGGACTGCTCCTGATTTTTTCCGCCACACGGTATGAAAACAGCTACAAATCTGTGATCGTTCAGTTTATCGGCATTATCCTGGGCGTAGTGGCCTATATGCTCATTACCTTTGTGGATTTGCAGCTGTTTATCGATAAGCACTGGAAGCCTACCCTGATTGCCAGCATCGTTCTGATCCTGATGCTGCTGACCCCCCTGGGCCTGTCTGTGGGCGGCAACCTGAACTGGCTGGCCATCTCCAAAATTATTCCCGGCTTCCCTCTGAACCTGCAGCCCAATGAGATCGTCAAGCTGCCCTTTATCCTATTACTCAGCTTGCAGATCACCAAAATACAGGATCAGGGCCGGGACATCAGCTCCCTGCCCTCCCTCATCCAGATCGGCGGCTTCACCGTTTTCATGCTGGCTTTGATCGCCGTGGTGTGCGGCGACATGGGCATGTGCGTCATCTATATGATGATCTTTGTCTTTATGGCCTGGGCTTCCGGAGTCAAGGTGCGGTGGTTTGTCCTGGTGGGCGGCGGCCTCATTCTGGCGGCAGTCATTCTTTGGCTGTTTGTCCTGCCGGACACCAAGTGGTGGAACGATTACCGAATCATGCGCTTCCGGGTGGTACTGGATCACGACCTGGACCCTATGGACAAGGGCTTCCAGCAGACCCGGTCCCTTCTGGCCATCGGTTCCGGACAGCTCTTCGGCCAAGGTTATCTCCAGGGACCCTATACCCAGTCCGCCTCTGCCTCCACCCTTCCCGCCCGGCAGACCGACTTCATCTTCGCGGTATGCGGAGAAGAGCTGGGCCTTGTGGGCTGTATGCTGCTGCTGCTTATTCTGGGCTCTGTGGTCCTCCGGTGTATCTGGGTGGGCCGCCACGCCAGCACTCCCTTCGATGCCTATGTTTGCATGGGTGTGGCGGGAATGCTCCTGGTGCAGATCGCCCTGAATGTGGGCATGTGTCTCTATGTTCTCCCCGTCATGGGCCTGACGCTCCCCTTTATCAGCTACGGCGGCTCGTCCATCATCACCCTGTTTGCCGCTATGGGTCTGGTATCCAGTGTAAAGGCCAGGACCTTGCCCAGCTGGCTGCGGGACTAAATTGGGCTTATCTGAATATAAAAAAACACCTCCGGCTTCTGCCGGAGGTGTTTTTTATGCTGGTTTGGTTTCTCAGCTGTTGGCGGGCACGTGGATGATACCCACGGGGCACTCCTTGACACACAGCTGGCAGCCCTTGCACTTGTCCTGGTCGATGTGGGCCAGGTTGTTCTCCACGGTGATGGCGTCGAAGTGACACACCTTGGTGCACTTCATGCAGCCGATACAACCGGCGGTGCAGGCCTTGCGGGTGTCGGCGCCCTTGTCCTTGTTGAGACACTGGACAACGGGCTTGCGCTTGTGCTCGGGAATAATGCTGATGACCGCATTGGGGCAGGCAGCGGCACAGGCGCCGCAGCCCACGCACTTGGCGTAGTCCACCTTGGCGATGCCGTCCACGATGTGGATGGAATCGAAGGCGCAGGCCCGGGTACAATCGCCGTAGCCCAGGCAGCCGTACTTACACATACCGTCGCCGCCGTAGAAGCCCTTGACGGCCTGGCAGCTCTGCAGGCCCTGGAACTCATAGCGCTTGGAGGTCTGGTTGCAGGTGCCGGAGCACATCACAACCGCCTTCATGGGCACGGAGGCACCGGCCTCCACCCCCATGATCTCCGCGATCTTAGCGGCACAGGCGGCGCCGCCGGGGGTACACTTGTTGACGGCGTTGCCCTCCTCCACAATGCTCTTGGCGTAGTCGGCACAGCCGGCGCAGCCGCAGGCGCCGCAGTTGGCGCCGGCCAGGACGGCGGTGATCTTCTCCACGCGCTCATCCACGGGCACATACATAAAGATGGAGGCGGCCACCAGAATCACCGCGCCGATCAGGCCGATGACGGTGACAATAACGATTGCCAGAATAATCGGATCCATACTCTACTCCCCCTCCTATCAAACCTTGAAGATGGCGTCCACGATACCGCCGAAGCCCATGAAGGACAGGGAGGTCACCGCGGCGGCCACCAGAGTGATGGGCAGGCCCTCAAAGCACTTGGGGGTAACAGCCTGCTCCACGCGGCGGCGCACGCCGGAGAAGAGCACCATGGCCACCAGGAAGCCGATACCGGCGCCAGCGGCGCAGACGATGGACTCCACAAAGTTATAGCCGTTGTCCAGGTTCAGGATGGTCACGCCCAGGATGGTGCAGTTGGTGGTGATCAGGGGCAGGTACACACCCAGAGCCTTGTACAGAGCGGGAACGAACTTCTTCAGGAAGTTCTCCAGCAGCTGTACCAGGATGGCGATGATCAGGATGAACACGATGGTCTGCAGATAGCCCAGGTCACGGCTGGTGCCCGCAGCATAGGCGGGAGACAGCACAAAGGTGTAGATGGGCCAGGTGGCAGCAGTGGCCATGACCATGACGAAGGTAACAGCCAGAGACATACCCACGGCGCTGTCCAGCTTTTTAGACACGCCCAGGAAGGGGCAGATACCCAGGAATTTAGCCAGCACATAGTTGTCCACCAGAATCATGGTGAAGAAGATGCTGGCAAGCTTCAGTGCCATTTCCATTACGCATTGCCTCCTTCCACAGCCTCAGCAGCCTTCTCGCTCTTCTTGGGGCGAGAGGTCAGCCAGGTAGCGCCGGCCATCAGAACACCGAACACGAAGAAGCCGCCGGGGGCGCTGGTCATAATGGTGAAGGGGTCGATGGACTCGGGGATAACCTGGATGGCAAAATCAGCACCCAGGGCAGGAATCAGGCTGCCCAGGCCGGACATCCAGGTGCCAGAGCCCAGGATCTCACGGATGGAGCCCATGATCACCAGAGTGATGGTAAAGCCAATGCCCATGCCCAGGCCGTCCAGAGCGGAATCAATCACGCTGTTCTTAGAGGCAAACATCTCAGCACGGCCCAGGATGATACAGTTCACCACGATCAGAGGCAGGTACACGCCCAGGGACTTATCCAGGTCGGGCACATAGGCCTTGACCAGCATCTGCACCACGGACACGAAGCCGGCGATGACAGTGATGTAGCAGGGAATACGAACCTGATCGGGGATGATCTTCCGCAGGGCGGAAATGACGATGTTGGAGCAGATCAGCACGAAGGTGGCCGCAAGGCCCATGCCGATGCCGTTGGAAGCCATAGAAGTGACGGCCAGAGTGGGACAGGTGCCCAGGACAAGCCGCAGAACCGGGTTTTCATTCAGAAAACCGTTGGTCAAAATTTTCAGTTTGCTGTTTTTACTCATCTTGTTCCACCTGCCTTTCAAGCGATCGCGTTGTACGCCTCAATGGCGGCGTTCACAGCGTTGTTCACGGCCTTGCTGGATACGGTGGCGCCGGAGTAGGCATCCACATCGGTCCCCAGCACCAGAGCCTGGCTGGCGGACTTGCCGCTGTAAACAGCCCAGTACTCGGCGTTCTCGGTAACATTGGAGCCAATGCCCTTGGTCTCAGAGGCCTCGGTGACCTTGATCTGCTTGACCGTGTCGTCGGGGCTGAAGGCAACCATTACCGTAACGGTGCCGCCATAACCCTTGCCGGAGCAGGTGATGACGGTGCCGGTGCCGTTGTCGGCGGTGTAGATGTCGGAGACATTCTCCACCTCAACGCCCTCCACCTTGGTGAAGGCGCCCTCGGCCTCGGGCAGCAGCTCCGCACGGGCGGCGTTCTGGGCGGCGATGGTAGCCGCCTGAATGATGGGGGCAGTCACGCTGTTGGTGGCGGCCAGAGCCCCGGTGATGACGATACAGATGACGCACAGCACCACAATGGGCTTAAAGACTCGATTCCAGTTGCTCATTTGCTCGCGCCTCCCTTTTTCACCTTGGCAATGCCCAGCTTATCCTGCCGGGTCAGCACTTCAATATAGGGCACCAGCAGGTTCATCAGCAGAATAGCGAAGGACACGCCCTCGTTCATGGTGCCGAAGTGACGGATCATCATGGTAATGACACCCAGGCCAATACCGAAGACCAGCTTGCCCTTCTGAGTGGTGGGAGAAGTGACATAGTCGGTGGCCATGAAGAAGGCACCCAGCATGAGGCCGCCGGAGAGCAGCTGCACGATGGGGTCAAGGCCGAAGCACACGCTGAGCACAGCCACAGTGGCCAGATAGGTCACAGGGATGACAGGGCTGATGACCTTGGTGACGATGAGGTAGATACCACCGGCAATCAGGGTGATGGCGCAGGTCTCGCCCAGCACACCGCCGTGGTTGCCCAGCAGCAGGGTCACATAGTCGCCGGCGCCCAGATCGGCCACATGGGCCAGAGGGGTGGCGGAGGTGGCAGCGTCAGCCCCCTGGGGGAAGCCGTAGGTGGACATGCGGCCGGCAAAGCCGACAGCCATGGCGATACGGCCTACGATGGCGGGGTTGGCGAAGTTATAGCCCAGGCCGCCGAAGAGCTGCTTGATGATCACGATAGCGATGAAAGCGCCTACAATGGGCATCCACCAGGGCAAGGTAGAGGGCAGGTTGAAGGCCAGCAGCATGCCGGTCACCACGGCGGAGAAATCTCCCACGGGGTTTTCACGGCCCATGAGCTTGCAGTAGGCCCACTCAAAGAAGACGCAGGCCGCCACGGTGATGGCGGTGAGGATCAGGGAGTTGACCCCGAAGATAATCACAGAGGCAATGAGGGTGGGCACCAGGGCCAGACACACCCGCTGCATGATCTTCTGGGTGGAGTCCGCGCCGGTAATGTGAGGCGCGGCGGTAACGATCAGTTTATTGCCCATTACTTTTTACCTCCATTCTTCATCATGATCTTAGCCAGGGCAATGGAGGGGGCCAGAGGCCGCTTTGCCGGGCAGACGAAGGAGCAGGTGCCGCAGCTCATGCACAGGTCGGCATTGAGCTCCTGCAGCAGCTCCACATTGCCCGCATTATAGGCCTGGACAATCTCCTTGGCGGACAGGCCCAGAGGGCAGGCGTTGGTGCACCGGCCGCAGTGGATGCAGTTGGTGACCTTGGGGGTCTGAGCCATCTTCTTGGAGAAGGCCAGAATCGCGTTGTTGTTCTTCAGAATGGGCTGGTCCAGGCTGGCCAGACAGTTGCCCATCATGGGGCCGCCGTAGAGGACCTTGCCGGGCTCGTCGGTGAAGCCGCCGCAGAAGTCCATCAGCTCCTGAACGGGAGTACCGATGATTACCTCAACGTTCTTGGGCTCCTTGATGATGTCGCCGTCCACGGTCAGGCGCTTGGTGACCAGAGGCATGCCGGTCTTTAAGTACTTGCCCACGAAAGCCACGGAGGTGACGTTCATGACAATCACGCCCACATCGGAGGGCAGGCCGGGGAAGGGAACTTCCCGACCGGTGCAGTTTTCAATGAGCACCTTCTCAGCGCCCTGGGGGTAGCGGCAGGGCAGCTCCTTAACCTCTACGCCCTGGGTAGCCACGCTCTTCATCTTGGCGATGGCCTCGGGCTTGTTGCCCTCGATGCCGATGATACACTTGGGGATCTCCAGGTACTTCATCACAGCCTGAATGCCGTCCATAATGAACTGGGTGTCCTCCAGGAAACAGCGGTTATCCGAAGTGATATAGGGCTCACACTCGGCACCGTTGATGACCAGGGTGTCGATCTCGTCCAGATTCTTGGGAGCCAGCTTGACCGCAGTGGGGAAGCCAGCGCCGCCCAGACCCACCAGACCGCTGGCGCGGACGGCGTCCTGGAAGGACTTCAGATCAGTGACCACAGGAGGAGCGATGGAGGGGTCCACCTTCTGCTCTCCGTCGGGGATAATCACCACAGCGGTCTGGGGAGCACCGTTGGGCGCGGTGATGGTGATGATGCTGTCCACGATACCGGACACACCGGAATGGATGTCGGAGGAAACAAAGCCTCCGGCCTTGCCCACCACGGAACCTACATAGACCTGGTCACCCTTGGCCACGGCGGGAGACGCCGGGGCGCCGATGTGCTGACCCATGGACAGCACGATCTTAGAGGGCAGCGGCATTTTCACCGTTTCCAGGTTGGAAGTCCGTTTCTCGTGGGGGACACCCGCGCCATGCGCGGATCGTTTGAGAAATTTGCTCATGTAAGATTTCGACCTCCCTATTCTGTTCTGCCGGGATTTGGATGTACCCCTGTCACACGGTTCTCCGCTCTTGTGAAGCGGCAAAAAAACCGCTCTTCCCCTTGCGGCAGCGGATACATTCCTCGCGCCCGCACAGAACGGGCGCACGACAAAACCCGTCGCTTTCCCTTCCTTTTTCATCAGTGCGGAAAAGCGCCGGCTCTGCTTGCGGCAAATATCATACACCAACTTTCATAAAAATGCAAGATAATTTGCAGCCTTCATCCATTTTTCGCAAAAAAATTCGGGTGCGGAAAAACTCCGCACCCGAAGCGCATGTGTTGGCTGATATACGTCTGTCAGCAGCCGCAGCCGTTGTTGCAGCCGCAGTTATTGTTGCTGTTGCCGCAGCTATTGCCGCCCCAGCCGCCGCAGCAGCACAGAATGACCAGCAGAATGATGATCCACAGGCAGCTATTGCCGCCCCAACCGTTATTGCAGCACCCCATAATGAGTACCTCCTGATATGAAAGTTTTAAGAGGGCTGTCTGCCGCTCTCATTTCCATCATATGGCAGGAGAGCACAATGGGTGTCTGCTTCAGGAAATCTTTTCTGCAAAGGAGCGCAGCATGGTGGCTACCTCAGCCCGGTTGGCGTTATATTGGGGATTGAGGGTCAGCACGCCCCCATTGTTGGCGCCGCTCACCACGCCTTGGCCCACTGCCCAGGACATGGCCTCCAGGGCCCAGCTGCTCACCTTGTCCCGGTCCTGGTAGCCGCTCAGATCGGCCCCCTGGCCCACGTCGAGGCCCAGGTAGTTGGCGGCAAAGCTATAAAGCATCACCACAACCTGCTCCCGGGTGACCTGCATGTTCGGGGAGAAGGTGCCGTTTCCGGTACCGGCGGTTACGCCCTGGGACACGGCCCACTTCACATAGGGGGCATACCAGGCGCTGGCCGGAACGTCCGTCAAAGCTACATCCGCACTGGCCATCTCGTCGGCCGGAGCACCGGCCAGCTGGTAGAGCACTGTGGTCAGCATGGCCCGGGTCATAGGTTCCTTGGGGCCGAAAGTGTGCTCACTCATGCCTGAGAAAAGCTTCTTCTCGTACACATAATTGACCGGAGCATAATACCAGTCGCTCTGCTTCACATCCAGGAAGGGTGCGGCGGTTTTGTTGCCGCCGTCCACCGTATAGTTTCCCTGTACGCCCATAGTGGCGTAGCCGGACTGGATGGTGATGTAAGCGGTGGTGTTCTCCCCCACCAGATAGCGGTGGTTGGCGCTCAACGCTGACCCGGAGGCCACTTCGGTCCCCGCCGTCACATCCACCACCGCACCGTTGTGGGTCACCACAGCATAACCCTCCAGCATCAGCGCGCCGCTGCCGGTACCCAGGCAAATCCGCTGGCTGTCATACCACTCCCGGCGCTGGAGGGTGGCGCTGTACTGTCCGGAGGTCACCGCTGTTCCGCCGCTTACCTGGCTATGGACCTGATCCAGCGTAGACTTCGCCGTGTCGTAGGTGTCCTCCAGGGCTTCATTGGCCGCATCCGTTCCGGCACGGACCGCCTGGGGCATGAACGTCTCGATCAGATAGCTTAAACTCACCGGTCCGTCCCCGGATACCGCCGCATAGGACCCGGCAGCCAGCAGTACAAAGGCCACGGCCAGGATCAGCGGCCGCAGGAATTTTTTCATGTCAGCTCCTCCTTGGTCTCCCCTGCCGCCGTCTCTCCCTGCTGGGAAATGAGATAGCTCAGGGTCAGCAAACTGTCGGAAAAATGTACCGACTCCACCACCACATTCTCCTGATTGATGGTCAGCTCGTGGTTGGTAAAGTTCCAGATGCCCCGTACCCCGGCATTGACCAGCCGATCGCACACACTTTGGGCCGCAGAAATGGACACGGTCAGCATGCCCACGCTCACCGGGTGCTGCGCAATAAAGTCCTCCAGCTGGTCGGCGTGATACACGGGGACTCCTGCAATGGTCGTTCCAACCACCTGAGGGTTCACATCAAACGCCGCCAGCAGGCGGAACCCATTGCTGGAAAACTGAAAGTTTTGGATGATGGCCCGGCCCAGGTTGCCCGTACCAAGGACCACCACTGTGTGGCCCCGGTTGATGCCCAAAATCTCACCGATTTCTTCTTTCAGGCTGTCCACCTTGTAGCCATACCCCTGCTGGCCAAACTCCCCAAAGCAGAACAAATCCTGCCGAATCTGAGAGGCTGTCAGTCCCATGGACTTGCCAAGGGCACTGGAAGAGATACGCACCACACCGGCGCGCTGCAGCTCAGACAGGTGCCGGTAATACCGGGGCAGGCGGCGGATCACCGCCGTAGATACTTTTGCATTTCGTTTCATTCCTACGCTCCGTTCCCCGGACTCCAGGCCAGCATGACCCGGCCGGGTATGGCCTGCGCCCGATTCGGCGGCAGGCTTTCATACAATACTTTGTTATTCTACCCCATCCCTCCCCCGCTGTCAAATTCTTTTCCCTGGCAAATACAGCCCTGATTTTCCAAAAAAGCGGGGCATGGAACCTGTCCATGCCCCGCTTTGGCCGCAATTTAATTCCAGAAATCTGTCTTCTGCTTCAGGCCGATGGAAGAAGCCTTGAATACCGGGTCCTTCCCCTCCTGCCGCTGCTGGGTATAGTCCTTCAAAGCCCGCATAGCGGTGCCGCCCAGAATGACGATAACCGGCAGGTTGATGATGGCCATGCAGACCATCAGCACATCGGCCAGGTGCCACACCAGGCTGAACTCCAGCTGTCCGCCCAAGAAGACCAGCACGCAGGCGGCCAGACGGAACACATTCATGGCGCTGTTCTTCAGGGTGCGTCCGGCAATGTAGTTGAGACAGCCCTCGCAGTAGAAGAGGTTGCCCAGCAGCGTGGTGAACGCAAACAGCAGCAGCGCAAAGGTGATGAAATAGGGGCCCACGCTGCCAAAGGTGGTGGCCAGAGAGGCCTGCACCAGAGGAGCGCCGTTCAGGCCGCCCTTGATGTCAACGCCGGTGCTCAGG